>CAYGHB010000174.1:0-4262 GCA_964349375.1 uncultured Syntrophomonadaceae bacterium
TGCGCCTTTCCGGCCGGTTAAAAGCATTTTAATCCTGGCCTGGCCGGTTGTGATCGAGATGGGGCTTCATACTTTTGTCTGGATTTTTGATACGGCAATGGTAATGCGCTTAGGAGCCCGTGAGGCGACGGCGGTTGAGTTCGGAGCGATTATCTTATTTAATGCACTCTTTATCCTGGGCGCTCTCGGTATCGGGGCCAATTCTTTAGTAGCTCGCTACACCGGGGCTAACGAGATGAAGATAGCGGCCAAAACCGGCGGCCAGGCTTTGTCGATCAGTTTTCTGATCACGGTGGTTTTTACAGTGATCAGCATTGCCGGCTATCAGTATTTCTTCAGCGCGATAATCAAAGATGCAATCACTGTAGCCCTGGCCGAAGAATATTTTTACTATGCCCTGGTTAGCGGCGGTTTTGCTTTGTTGCCGCTGGTGGTGGCCAGCGGGATTATTCGCGGTGTGGGCAATACCAGGGTGCCGATGATCATTGCCCTCGTTGCTAATGTCTATAATGTAATCGGGGACTACCTGTTGATCTTTGGGCATTATGGTTTTCCGGCGCTCGGGGTAAAAGGAGCAGCACTGGCTACCGGTTCTGCCCAGTTGATTGCTCTGATTCTTTCGCTTGGTTATTTGTTCCTGCACCGCGGCGTCTTGCCCTTTAACTGGCAATCGCTTTTTCCCCTGGATAAGGTAGTGATTCGCAAAGTTTTAAAACTGAGCATCCCGGTCGGGGCGGAAGAGTTGACCAATAGTGGTAGCCGGATGATAACCGCCGGCTGGCTAACCTATCTGGGTCCCGTGGCGTTTGCCGCTAACGCTGCCGCCATTGCTGCTGAAGCTTTCTCTTTTATGCCGGGGCAGGCTTTTGCCATTGCTGCTACCACACTGGTCGGGCAGCGTTTGGGGGCCGGGTTTGTCAAACAGGCTCGGGATAGCGGTTACTGGGCGGTGGTTTTGGCAACGATATTAATGAGCTTTTTTGGGTTGGTCTTTTTTTTCATGCCGTACCTGGTGATGAGTCTTTTTGATCCGCCCGATCCCGAGGTGCTGCGTTTAGGCATTCTTTGTCTGCAGATTGCTGCCTTTGAACAGCCATTTATTGCCATATCAATGGGTTTTTCCGGGGCTCTTAAAGGTCTTGGCGATACAAGGGGTCCTTTTAGAATCGGTCTTTACACTAACCTTCTGCTCCGTCTGCCCCTGATTTACGCGGCTATTTATATCTGGCAGCTTGAGGTTTATCATATCTGGTGGATTACGGCGCTGCAGTATGCAGTTAGTTCGCTTTTCCTTTACTTGCGCTTCCGTAATAAGGATTGGTCTAAACTTGAGCCGATTCCGACTTTGAACAATGTTGGTTAACAGAAAGGTGGCTGCTATTTATGATTGTGGATAACAGAAAGATGGACGGTACTGAAGATTGGTGGAAGAGGGCAGTTTTCTACCAGATCTACCCGCGCAGCTATATGGATAGTAACGGCGACGGGATAGGTGATCTGGCGGGGATAATCTCCCGTCTCGACTATTTGAATGATGGTACTGATCAGTCACTGGGGATAGATGCGATATGGTTCAGCCCCTTTTTTACCAGCCCTGATCGGGACTACGGTTACGATGTGGCCGATTACTGTGATATTGACCCCCGCTACGGTACTTTGAAAGATTTTGACCGCCTCCTGGAGGAAGCGCATCAAAGAAAGATCAGGGTGATGCTCGACTTAGTTGTTAACCATACATCAGACCATCACCCCTGGTTTTTAGAGTCACGGTCGTCGCGAGATAATCCAAAGCGCGACTGGTACATCTGGAAAGATGGGCGGGGCAAAGGCAATCGGCCTCCGAACAACTGGCGCAATAATTTTTTCGGCCGGGCCTGGACTTTTGATCCGCAAACAAGCCAGTATTACCTCCATTCTTTCTTAAAAGAGCAACCCGATTTGAACTGGGAAAACCCGGCAGTCAGGGAAGCTGTGGGCGATGTGATCCGCTTCTGGCTAAGCCGGGGCGTTGACGGTTTTCGCCTTGATGTTGCCCACATTTACTGCAAGGATCAACAGTTTCGCGATAATCCTTCGTTGCTGAAAGGGCTGAATCGGGTGGGTGGCCTGGCGGCCAGTGATCGTCTGCCGCTGGCCAACATCATGAAAAGGCTCTCTCTGCCGGAGCTACAGGTGCGCAAATACAACCAGCATCTACCGGAGACGCATAGCGTCTTAAAGGAGTTTCGCCGGATTTATGATAATTTTCCGGCGGTGACCAGCGTTGGTGAGATTGTAGCCGACGATCCGGAGCTGATTGCTTCCTATTACGGTAAAAACAACGATGAGCTGCACATGAACTTTTATTTTGAGTTGCTCCAGTGCCGCTGGAAGGCGGGCGCCTTCAGACGCTGTATCGAGCTGTGGGAAAAGACCCTGCCCGTTGGGGCATGGCCGGCTTATACTTTCAGCAACCACGACGTTATGAGGGCGATCAGCCGTTATGGTCACGATGCCCATACTGACAAGCGGGCGAGGCTTCTGGCACTGTTGCTGCTTACCCTGCGTGGCACTCCTTTTATTTATTACGGAGAGGAAATTGGCATGAAAGAGGCGCTTTTACCTAAAGCTAAGCTAAGAGATCCCATAGGGGTAAGGTGGTATCCACTGCACCGCGGTCGTGATGGCTGCCGCACCCCGATGCAGTGGAGAAGCTCCGGCGGGACAGGATTTTCAACTGCTGAAACCTGGTTGCCCCTTGGTCCGGAGATTGAGCAGCGCAATGCTCAAGTGCAGCAAAATGACCCACACTCCCTGCTAAATCTTTATAAGCAGTTAATCCGGTTACGCAAAGAGCTGCCGGCGCTGTTTGAGGGTAGCTACCGGTCAGTAACTAAAGGAATACCGGAAGACTGCTATTGTTTCTTAAGGCAGGTGGAAGACCAGACCCTGGTGATCTGTCTTAATTTCAGCTCGCAGCAGCGGCAGATTTCTTTAAGTGATTTGGGTCAACCGCAGTTGCTGTTTTCAACCAACCGGGATATGGCCGGGGCTGAAAATCTGTCGGTGACTCTGAAACCTTTCGAAGGTGGCCTTTATAAATTAAAATTGAAGGTGAATTAAATAGAAAGCAGGTGACTTTGTGCAGCTGAAACATTTGAGCCGCGAACAACTTGAATTTCTGCTGGAGGATTTTGCAAAAAGGTGGCTGGCTCATGATGGGCTCTGGTTCCAGCAGGTGGAAAAGAGGCACGGCATAGCAGAAGCGATCAAGCTTGATGTCGGGGCCTGGGAGCAGTTTACCGTAATCGAGGCGAAGAGGATTATGGCTTTTCTATCGATCGAGCCGGGAGGCGGGTTGCCGGCCTTGAAACAGGCATTGCAGTACCGTCTCTATGCTTTCATTAACGAGCAGCAGTTTGAAGAGCCCGATCCTAAAACCCTGATTTTCAAGATGGTGGATTGCCGGGTGCAATCGGCCCGGCGCCGCAAAAAGATGCCTGAGTTTCCCTGCAAACCGGTCGGCCTGGTGGAGTATAGCGGTTTTGCTCAGGTGATCGATCCCCGGATCAAGACCAAATGTTTGCATTGTCCACCCGATGAGCACCCCGAAGATAGCTTCTGTGCCTGGGAATTTACGATTGAGTAAAAAAATAAAGAATGGTTGTTGCATAATTACAATATTATGATATAATAATAAACTGAGAGGGGGCCTGTTATGGACATCGCCGGCGAGTTTTTGTTAATCAATAAAAAAGCTCTGTTACTTAAAGCTTTGTCAAACCCGATCAGGCTTTGCATCGTTCGCGAGCTTTTACAGCGTGATGCCTGCAACGTATCTTCAATGCAGAATTGTTTGCAAATGTCGCAATCAACGGTATCACAGCACTTAGGTCGTTTGCGTGACTTGGGCATTATCAGCGGAGAACGCAAAGGCACGGAGGTTTTTTACCGTGTGATTAGCGACGAGGCGGCTGAAGTAATCAGGGTTCTTTTCAAAGAATAAACAAGTTGTAAAAAAATAGCAGAGAAAGCAAGGAGGTTGTAAAAGTGATTGCTGTTAGCGAGAAGGCCAAAGAAAAGTTTATTGAATTCCTGAACAGCGAAGAGAAAAAAGATGCCTACGTGCGCATCTATGTCAGCGGTGTTGGCTGAGGCGGTCCCCGTTACGGGCTGACTCTGGAAGAGTCAATTCAGGAAGAAAAAGATTTAGTCGAGAATTTAGGCACTTTAAAGTTGGTTTTTGATAAGGGAATATCGCATTTTATGGAAGGAAAATCGAT
>CAYGHB010000175.1:0-4176 GCA_964349375.1 uncultured Syntrophomonadaceae bacterium
CTTTATCCGACTTTTTACTGATCCGGCAGGGCCCCTGAAGGCAGATCCGGCAGCAGACACCTGTCCGTCCGAAGTTACACTGCGGCTGCATTTTAAGGTAGCGATCAAATGCAGTCTCAACGGCACCGTTGTTTTGATCCAAAACTTCCAGGGCAGCAGTATCGGAAGTCCTTACCTGCTTAAACTTTTCATCTTTGGCTGTCATAATATAATCAGACCTCCCAAAAATAGTTTTTTGGCATCCCCCAAGAGGGAAGGTATTGAGTGACGCAGGGATACCGATAGATTAAGATTACTAACCAAAGCGGTTATATTAAAACCCGTAAAACAACCTCTGTTGGAGATAGTGTAATGGTGAGAGTATAAAGTGTAGTAATATAATAGAGGTTATAGTAATTATAACAGCAAAGCATAATCAACACAAGTTGTTTTTAGCGTGTATTCTCTACCCTACTTAACAACCTCGACGGATAGAGTTTTTGGATAGAGCAACACACAAAAGATTCATAATCCGTCTGCCGCAGGTTCGAATCCTGCCAGGCGCACCATAAAAACTTCAAATCAAACTGCAACCGCTGCAAAACCTGGTATATCGAGGGAAATATCAGCCACAAAATAATAAAGCAAGTGCTTAATTCAACCAATCGCTTGATCGAGCATTTGGTGTTATTACTAGACCTTGCTTTTTGACAGGTTTTCCGGGCAAGTGCTACAATTTGCTTGAACAGTCAAAGCTGAGAAAAATGTTTTGTCATTCATCACAACCAGTTACTTTAGATAGAAACGTAAAGCAGCTCAAAAATCAAGCAAAGGCCAGGTGACGCAGGTGGACAGAAAAGACGGTGGCGGTTCAAGAAAGAAAAGGGTTAGCGATGGACCGGCGGCCGGCGGTGGAGTTTACCGGCGCGGCGAAGCTGTAAAACCCCAGGGTGGCAAGCCTGTTGGCAAGGCCGACGGCTATGCCGAGCGCAAGCAAGGCAGCAGTGCTCCGATCGGCAGCCAGCAGGATATAGGGCAATTCGGCTCCGGCGGTAGTGGCGGTTCCGGCACCCCACCTTATACACAAAGACAGGGGCCGACAGGCGGCGGTGGAATATCTCTTAAAAAGCTGCTGTTTTTAATTGTTATCCTCTTTATTGGTTACCTGCTCTTAAGAAGTTGCTCCGGAATGATTGCCGAGCCTGAAATGCCTGCTTCCCAGGGTTTCACGGCAGATACCCCAAGCGCTTCAGAAATTAGCGGTGACCCGGCCAATAATAATATCAGCCCGATGACCGGCATTACTGGCCCCCGAACCAGGCGAACTGAAATTTTAGGCGGCAGCCGGGATGTTTTTACGATTATGATTTACATGTGCGGCACTGATCTTGAATCGCAGTACGGAATGGGGACTGCTGATCTAAACGAAATGCTGCACGCCACGATCAGCGATAAGGTAAATATTATTGTTGAAACCGGTGGTACAGCGCGCTGGCGAAACAGTGTGGTTAAAAACAACACTAACCAGCGCTACCAGGTAACCTCATCCGGCCTGCAGCTGCTGCAGGACAACCTTGGCCAGCGACCAATGACCGATCCGCGAACGCTCCAGGATTTTATTACTTACTCTGCCACCAATTTTCCGGCTAACCGCTATGCCTTAATCTTTTGGGATCATGGCGGCGGATCCTTAAGCGGTTTCGGCTACGATCAACTTTTCCCGAACAGCGGCTCGATGTCCATTAGCCAAATTCACTCTGCCCTGGAGGGGGCGGGGGTTAAGTTTGATTTTGTTGGTTTTGATGCCTGCCTGATGGCCACCTTGGAAACAGCGTATATGCTTAACTACCATGCCGACTACATGATTGCCTCGGAAGAAACAGAACCGGGCATCGGCTGGTATTACACTAATTGGATCAGCAAGCTGTCAGCTAATACCTCGATGGATACAGTTGAAATCGGCAGGCTAATCATCGACGATTTTATTACCACCTGCCGCCAGACAGTGCCGCGGGAGATTACCACCCTCTCAATCATCGATTTGGTGGTCTTAAATAATATAGTGGATGAGCCTTTCAAAAAGTTCGCCGCAACAGTGGATGAACAACTTGACAGCGATTACCGTATTGTTTCTAACGCCCGCGGGGATTCGCGTGAATTTAACCGCTCGAACTTAGACCAGGTTGACTTAATAGATCTGGCCCAAAACATCGGCTCGCCGGAGGCTTTAGCCCTGGTCGGCGCCCTGCAACAGGCGATCAGGTATAACCGGACTTCAGACAACATCTCCAGGGCCCATGGCGTTTCGATTTACTTCCCCTACGACGAGCTACGCAACATGTCCTCGATGGTCAATATCTATAATCAGATCGGGATGGGCGATGAATATACAACGCTGATCCGAAAATTTGCCAACATGGTGTTGGGCGGTCAGATCACCACCAGCGGCAGCAGCAACCCCTTAGGGTCGCTGATCGGCGCTTCAGGCGGTGGAGGATCGCCGGGTTCATCGGCCGATCTCTGGTCGCTGGCCTGGAATACTTTTTTTGCCGATGCTGATTTTGGCGGTGTAATCGGCGCCCTTTCCGGTGAACAGACTAATTGGGTTGATCCAAAACTGATCCAGTCCAACGCGGATTACTACCGGGAACATTATCTCGACGCAGGCAGCCTAAAGCTGACCAGGAAGGGCGGCGGCTATGTATTAAAACTGACTGACGGGCAGTGGGATTTGATCCAGAAGGTTGAGTTGAATGTTTTCTTTGACGATGGTGCCGGTTTTATCGATCTGGGGCTGGATAATGTTTACGAGTTTGACAACGATGGTGACCTGATCGTTGATTTTGACGACACCTGGCTGGCCCTGGACCGACAGATCGTTGCCTATTACGTGGAAAGCATTGAAGAAGACGGCAGTTACTGGTCGATAATAGGGCGAATACCGGCGATGTTAAACGGTGAACTGGTCGATATTATCGTGATGTTCAACAACGAATACCCATACGGAACAGTAGCCGGGGCCAGAATTAACTACGGAGCGTTAACCGATACAGTCGCCAAGGGGCTAATCCCGCTTGAAAGCGGAGATGTAATCGATTTTCTCTGCGATTACTACACCTATGATGAAGAATATGATAGCAGCTATTACTTAGGAGACCAGATGATTGTGGACGGAGAGCTGGAGGTCAGTAATGTAAACGTGGGTAACGCCAGGTGCATGGTAACCTACCGACTGACCGACATTTACAACAATACCTACTGGACCCCGGCCCTGATTTACCAAAACTAAGCAGGCAAGAGTTAAGAGCCGGCGAACAGGGCACCACAGCTGCTACTTTCCACCGCCGTACTCGTGCTCAAATACTTTTCTGAACTGGGTCTCGTAGAGTTCTCTGTAGACGCCGTTTAGTTGTAGCAGTTGATCATGTTCACCCTGCTCGACTAAAGTGCCGTTTTTTAAAACGAGGATCTGATTCGCCGCCAGCACTGTTGAGAGCCGGTGGGCGATGACGATACTCGTTTTTCCTTTCATTAGCTTTTCCAGGGCATCCTGGATCATACTCTCAGATATAGAATCAAGCGATGATGTTGCTTCATCGAGCACAATGATCCGGGGATATTTTAAAATGATCCGAGCGATCGAGATCCGCTGCTTTTCGCCGCCGGAAAGCTTCATGCCGCGGTTACCGACCAGGGTATCGTAACCGGCCGGCTGGCTGGTAATGAAGTCATGGATGTTGGCTATCCTGCAGGCAGCAACCAGCTCTGCAGCAGTGGCATTGCTCTTGGCATAGCGGAGGTTTTCGCTGATAGTGCCGTTGAATAGATAGGTATCCTGGGTGACAAAGCCAATATTTTCGCGCAGGTAAGTCAGGTCAAAATTGCGAATGTCGACTCCGGCAATTTTTACAGCGCCGCCCTGGACATCGTAAAGGCGCGGAATCAAATGGACGATTGTTGATTTGCCCGCCCCGGAGGGCCCGACAATGGCCTGCATCGAACCATCGGGCACTTCGAAGGTAATATCTTTTAAGATTCGCACCCCGGGAATGTAGGAAAAAGAGACTGACTCAAAGGCAATATCCGCCTTGTTCAGGGCGGGCCTGATCGCACCGGGCCGGTTTATAATTGTATTTTTCAAGTCAAGATAGGTAGCGATCCGCTCAAAGAGCGCCAGCGACCGGGTAAAATCAACTT
>CAYGHB010000176.1:0-4173 GCA_964349375.1 uncultured Syntrophomonadaceae bacterium
TAAAGAATTTAATGAGAACATTGTCCAGAATGCCGATGAAGGAATTATAGTCTGCGATCAATTTGGTATCGTTGAATTTATCAACCCGGCCATGGAAAAAATGCTGGGCTATAGCGAAGGTGAAATGGCCGGTCGAAGCTGGCTCGATTTTGTCCCGGAAACAGAGCGAAAGAAGGCTTTGCAGGCAGACAACAATCGCTCAGCAGGGTTATTCGAACGCTACCGTCTGGCGCTTGAGCATAAAGAAGGTTTCGCTTTACCAGTCCAAATCAGCGCCAGCCCCCGTTATGACAAGCAAGGCAGAAAATACAGTGGCAGCCTAGCTGTTATGACTGATATCAGCAACATCACCAGGGCGGAAAAGGCAATCCGCGAGAGCGAAGAAAAATACCGCCTGATCTTTGAGCGATCACCTTTCGGCGTGCTTCACTATGACAGCAACGGGGTGATTACTGACTGCAATGATCAATTTGTTAAGATTATCGGCTCGTCACATCAGGCCCTGGTGGGCCTCAATATGCTCACTTTGCCGGACCAAAACATCGTCAACGCCGTAAAAAGGTCACTACAGGGCGAAACAGCAACCTACGAAGACTATTACCATTCGGTAATAGCAGATAAAGTAACCCCGGTTCGCGCCATTTTCGCCCCGATTAAATCCGCCGAAACAATTTACGACAAAGCCGAAGGCGGAGTCGGTCTGATCGAAGATATCAGTCAGCGCAAAATAGCTGAAGACAAAGTTCGTTATATGAGCTTTCACGACCAGCTGGCCGACCTCTACAACCGTCACTATCTTGAAGAGGAGTTTAAGAGGTTTGATACTGAAAGGCAACTTCCGCTGAGCATCACCATCGCCGATGTAAATGGGTTTAAACTGATAAACGATACTTACGGCCACCTGATGGGCGATCAGCTGCTCTGCAAGGCGGC
Organism: uncultured Syntrophomonadaceae bacterium; assembly: GCA_964349375.1. Classification (GTDB taxonomy): domain Bacteria; phylum Bacillota; class Dethiobacteria; order DTU022; family DTU022; genus UBA993. The sequence continues at coordinate 934 of CAYGHB010000176.1, forward strand.
AGAGATAATCAGGGAAAACAGCCGCAGCGAGGATATTGTAGCCCGCTGGGGCGGGGATGAATTTGTGATCCTGCTGCCGCAAACCGGCGAGTTTGAGACTGAAATGATTAGAAAGCGGATCAGCGAGGGCTGCGAAAAGGCCTACATCGAAGATTTTCCAGTATCGTTGGCTCTCGGCTCCGCGACCAGAAATGATCTGACAAAAACCATTACTGAATTGCTAAAAGAAGCAGAAGATATGATGTACGAAATATAACTTACCGAAAGCAGAAGCACCAAGAGCGCAGTGCTGGGGACGCTGTTAAAAACTCTTGCCGCAAAAAGTTACGAAACAGAAACCCATACCCGCAACATGCAGGAGATGGCGGTAAAAATCGGCAGAGAGCTTGGGCTACCCGATTCAGAAATCAACCGTCTCATATTGCTGATTACCCTGCACGATATCGGTAAAATTAACATACCGAAGGATATCCTAACCAGGGAAGGCCCTCTGACTGAGGATGAATGGGATATTATGAAAAAACACCCCGAGACCGGACACCGGATTGCCATGGCCACCGAGGAGTTTGCCCATGTTGCTGAAGATATCCTCAGCCATCACGAACGCTATGACGGCCTCGGTTACCCGCGCAGATTAAAAGGTGACGCTATTCCGCTGCTGGCCAGAATTACAGCTGTGGCTGATGCTTTTGAAGTAATGAGCAACGGCCGCCCTTATAAAAATAAGATGACCCGCGAAGAGATCATCTCAGAATTTAAAACCTGCTCCGGCAAACAATTTGACCCGGAACTGGTCAGATTGCTACTTAGCGAAATTTATGAAAGCTAACTTTTAATAAAATAGGTAAGGATCCGAAGGTGGGTCAACAACTTCGTATACTTCTACAATAACTGCTCCTACCGCTTCACCCTGGCCGATCGAAACCAGCAGTTCCCTTGACACCACCGACTGAATCAGGGCGGCTAAAAATGAACCCATTATCAAGATTTTACCCATAACAAAAAGATCGTCTCCGGCATGAGTAATAAGCTCCAATGCATTTTGAAGAAAACTCTTCTTTTTAGGCTTTGTTTCTATTTGCAGCAGGTGCCGGTCGCAGCAGTCATCATGCTGAGGCGTTTCACGCAGATACTGATCAGGCCGGTTAAAAAACAGCTCGATGATCATCAGGCCGATCAGTACGGCAATAATAAACGCCCCGATCATCCGATAATAGAGCATCGGAATATGGGGAAAAGCCATATGGGTTGAAGCGGCAACTACGGGATTAATAATAGGCACCGCCAACATAAAAGTTGTAGCGGCCGAGAGAGGAACTCCTTTTTGAATCAGGCGCCTGACAACTAGAACAATTCCGCACTCGCAGATCGGAAATAAAATACCCAGCAAAGGAGCTATGAGTAACCTGGCAAACCGATGCCTGGGATAATGCGGCTAATTAGTTCTTCAGAGATAAAAAGGTGAATCAAGGATGAAGCAAAAACTCCAATTAAAACGAACGGTAAAGCTTCGATAATAATACTTAAAAATATCGTGATCAGGTTATTTAGCAAATAGTGGTCTCCTACTTCTTACCGTTCTGATCCGGAAGCAATTTTACAGCTGCTGCAAATCCCTTTAATGTAATACCGCTGCTCTTCGACAATATAATTATTGTTTAAGTCTTCGATCCGGGGAATGCTGTAGCTGCGCAAACACTCACATTTTCCACAGTTGCGGCAGAAAAAATGGGGATGACAGTGACTCTCTTCTTCACAGGTGCATAAAGCATACAACCAACTCCGGTTATTATCTTCTACTTTATGAACAAACCCTGCCACAATAAAAGATTCGAGTGAACGGTAAACACTGACAGGGTCGTAGTAAAGATCACCCAACTCTTCGCATATTTGCCGGTGTGATAACGGTTTATCAGCTTTAAGCAAAACTTTGAGCAGGGCAATCCGACCGGCAGTTTGCTTCAAACCAGATTTTTTTAAAATTTCTGCGGCAGCTTGCTCGGGCAACCAGGTCACCTCATCTTCAAAAAATACATTGCAATCTTATCCACTATCACCAATGATGTCAATAAATCGGCATCTCACTGGACTTGAAATCAGACCAGTCTCAACCTGCGCACCAGGAAAGAGATTAAAAAGAATGCGCCATTAAAAAGCACTATGGTGGCGCCGGTCGGCAAGTTAAAAATATAAGAGCTGAAAACCCCCAAAATGACCGAAACCACAGCAACAGTTACCGCTATCAGAATAGAGGATTTGAATCCCTTCGAAACCTGCAGGGCGGTTACAGTGGGAAAGACAATCAGGCTTGAAATTAACATGGTTCCAACAACCCTGATCCCCAGGGAGATTGTTATGGCCGTGAGTATGGCAACCAGGTAATTCATGATCCGGGTATTAAGACCCAAAACCCTGGCAAAATCTTCGTCATAGGTAACAACAAACAGGCTGTTGAAATAATAAATAACCACAGCAAGAACGGAAAAAGAAAGAACTATTGAAATGATCACCTCAGCCCTGCTGATGACAAGAATGCTACCGAAAAGATAGCTCATTAAATCAACATTAAAGCCGCGTGCCAGGCTGGCGATCAAAACACCAAGAGCAATTGAAAAAGAGGATACCAGGCCGATCGCCGCATCTCCGTGCAGCCCTGCTTTCTCGCTTAACGCTAAAATGGCAAAGGAAGCAAGAACTACCAGCGGAATTGTGACAATTAATGGTGAAGCTGATAAAAACAAAGCAAGCGCTACGGTCGCAAAACTGACATGAGCCAGACCGTCTCCAATCATCGATAGTTTGCGCAATACGAGAAAAATCCCTAAGAAAGCGCAGCAAAGCGAAATCAGGATCCCTACCAGCAGAGCCTTGCGTATAAAATCAAACTCTAATGATTCAACAATCAAGTCAAAGTACATCTCAGCTGTGCCTCCAGCAGATTTGATGCTGCGATAAAGGACCAAAGTAGCTGCTCATCTCTTCTGATGAACAAAATTCCTCATAAGTCCCAAAAAATATTACCCGTCGGTCCAGGTAGAGCAGTTTTTTGGTATATTTTCCGATTGAAGCCATATCGTGAGACACCAGCAAGATCGTTACCCCATCAACTCTGTTCAAGTCACCGAGTAGCTCATAAAAACTTTCACGAATCTGGGGATCAAGCGCGCTTGTCGGCTCATCAAGGATCAGGAGGGAAGGAGAACCGGCCAGGGCCCGGGCCAGCAAAACCCTCTGCTGCTG
>CAYGHB010000177.1:0-2117 GCA_964349375.1 uncultured Syntrophomonadaceae bacterium
ACGGTGCATGTTAACATTGCCCTGATTGTTAAGTTTATGGCTAATTACTTCTTCAGCCCCGGGGAATATGCCCCGGTCGAACGGCAGGATCAGCCTCGCAACGATGATTTTCTCTTCGACCAGGGCCCGACCAAGGGGCTTGGCAAGATTCGTTTTCATGATTATGCTCAAGCCTATAATTCTTACGATCTTCCCAACCTTGCGGTTTTCAGGGAGCAGATTGACCTGCTTAAAGGTTTCCTCGCCGGGGCCACCCCGGATGCCGACCAGCAGAAGGATACCGATTTTCTGCTTTCCTTAGGCGAAATGTTCACCCTGGTTGTCTATGGACAGTTGATCCTTGAAAACGCCAAAATATATGAACTGGAAGAAGCGCTGGTTGACCAGATCTTTGATTTTATGGTGCGCGATTTCTCAAAATTTGCCCTTACTCTTTACAGTAAGGCCAGCACCAGCGAAGCGCAGATGGGCTTTTTACAGCAGATGATCAAAAAACCGGCCGTTGATCACGACCGGTTCGGAAAAATCTGGAATGAGCATGTGCTCGCTTTAAAAGACAGCTACGAGATGAAGCCTTAAGTATTCATAAATAGTCAGATCAGGTTTGCATTTCGGCTAGCAGCAGTTCGCTTAACGAACAGGGCTCTAAACCGCGCCGGCGCAGACCGTTGATAATCTCCGGAAGGGCGGCGATATCGTTCTCGGTAAAGTGAAGGAGGACGATACTGCCGCCTTTTGCATTGGCGAGGACATGCTCGGTGATCCGTGCTGTTGTATATGCTTCGTTGCGCAGGGCATAGACCAGCTCTACATCCCAGAGGACGGCAAACATGCCCTTGTTGGCGATAATCTCTTTATAGCGCTTGGCTGTGCTGCCCTGGGGCGAAGTAAATCCATCCATCCCGGGCGGCCTGAAGAAATATGTCTGGTACTTAAAGCCGAGAGCGCTGTCAATCGCTTCCTGCCAGCGATTCAGCTCTTCTTTGACCCGCTCATCGGAGACTGTGGTCAGAAAAGCATGGTTGTAAGTGTGGTTTCCCAGTTCGTGTCCTTCTTCCACAGCCTGTTTCCAGACTTCGGGGTGCAGCTCAACCCAGGAGCCCATCGGGAAGAAGGTGGCTTTTACCTCATTTTCCCTTAAGATCCGAAGAGTTTTCCCGATCAGTTCCGGTCCGGCGCCATCGTCAATGGTGATTGCCACCAGGTTGGTATTGCGGCTGCCGTGACTGATGACGATCGAGGAACGCAGCATAAAATTTTCTTCGCGCAGTTTTTCATTTTCTTCAACCACCTGGTCGTACTGGTCCCAGAGCATTCGGTTTTCGTCCTCGATATTTTTCAGCTGCTCTTCGAGGCGCCCTATTTCTGATTGCAGTGACTGGAGGGCCAGGTACTGGGTAAAGCTAAACAAGGCGATCCCGGCCAGGGCCAGGAGAAGGATTAGAAAAAGGAAAATACGGAAACCTGACTTCTTTTTGGTTTTTGGTGAACGTCCGTAATAATTGTTTGCCATTAGGGTTACGCTCCGTTTGCCAGTAATTTCTATTTTCTTTTACTTTAGTATATGTTACCCTACAAAAAACGATAAAACAATAGGCTTTTGCCAAATATGGAAAAGGAAGTGATCATTGAATGAAAACTTTGCTGGCTGTGGCGCCAAGTCCCCGCCGGGGGGGGAACAGTGAAACCCTGCTGAAGGAATTTTGCCGGGCAGCGGAAGATGCCGGGTGGCAGGTGGAGCTGATTAAAGTTAACGACCTGAAAATAAGGCCCTGCCAGGCCTGCGATGCTTGCGCCAAAGATGGCCACTGCATCCTGCAGGATGACATGCAGACAGTGTATCCTAAGCTAATCTCTTCCGATGCCCTGGTCATTGCCAGCCCGATTACTTTCGGTTCAATGAACGCCCAGCTAAAAGCTTTTATCGACCGTTTCCAGTGCTGGTGGCAGGCCAAGTATAATTTGGAGAAACCATTTGTGCCGGAAGAGGCAAACCGCAAAGGTTTCTTTATCTGCGTCGGGGCGCTTAAGCGCAAGGAATACTGTGAAAATGCTATTCAGATTATCAAGGTATTCTTCCACAATATTAATCACAAGCTGGCCGGGACGCTCTGTTT
>CAYGHB010000177.1:2217-4121 GCA_964349375.1 uncultured Syntrophomonadaceae bacterium
TCCACCTCCTGCTGGATCACCCGCTTCAGCGGCCTGGCCCCGAAAGCTGGGTCGTAACCCCGCTCCGCCAGGTAAGCAACCACCGCTTCATCCCACTTAAGGGTCAAATCTGCAGTCTGGGCCAGACGCTGGGCCAGCTTTTTCATCAATAGCTCGGCAATTTTACTGACCTGTTCCCGCTCAAGAGCCCGGAAAACGATCGTTTCGTCCACCCGGTTTAGGAATTCGGGGCGGAAATGATGGCGCAGCAGTGCCAGCACCGCTTCCTTCATCTGATCGTAATCGCCGCCCTTTTCGTGGAAGGCTAAAATTTCCTGGCTACCGATATTTGAAGTCATAATCACGATCGCATTCCGGAAATCAACGGTGCGTCCTTTACCGTCCGTCAGCCTTCCATCTTCCAAGATCTGCAGCATAGCGTTAAAAACATCGGAGTGGGCTTTTTCGATTTCGTCAAAAAGCACCACGCTATAGGGTTTACGCCTGACCGCCTCGGTCAGCTGGCCGCCTTCCTCGTAACCGACATAACCGGGAGGAGCGCCAACCAGCCTTGAAACAGTGTGTTTTTCCATATACTCGGACATGTCAAGCCTGATCATGTTGCGTTCATCGTCGAAAAGCGCCTCCGCCAGAGTGCGGGCCAGCTCAGTTTTACCCACGCCCGTGGGACCTAAGAAGATAAAACTGCCTACCGGGCGGTTGGGATCCTTAATCCCGCTGCGTGCTCTCAGCACGGCGTCGGCAACGGCGCTGACCGCCTCATCCTGCCCGATCACCCGCTCGTGCAGGATCTCCTCCAGCCGAATCAGTTTTTCCCGTTCTCCTTCCAGCAGCCGGCTCACCGGAACTCCGGTCCAGCGGCTGACTACCTTGGCAATCTCTGACTCGCTTACCTCTTCGTTGAGCAGCATGTTGTTCTTTTGCTTACCGGCCAGGTGTTCTTCTTCTGACTGCAGGCGTCTTTCTAGATCGTTCAGCTTTCCATACTTCAACTCTGCCGCCCGGTTCAGGTCGTATTCTCGCTCAGCCTTTTCAATCTCGTTGCGCATTTCCTCAATGTCGCGCTTGATTGATCGCACCCTGGAGATCGACTGTTTTTCTGTCTGCCACTGGGCCGTCATTGCATTGGCTTCGGTTTGCAGCTCGGCCAGCTCTATCTGCAGTTTCTCCAGGCGATCGCGTGAGGCCTGATCTTTTTCTTTCTTCAAAGCGGCCTCTTCAATTTCAAGCTGCATCACCCGGCGAGTAATCTCATCCAGCGCCGCCGGCATGCTGTCGATCTGGGTGCGCAGGTGAGCCGCCGCCTCGTCCATCAAGTCGATTGCCTTGTCGGGCAGAAAACGGTCACTGATGTAGCGATCCGATAAAACGGCGGCGGCAATCAGGGCGCTGTCCTGGATGCGCACGCCGTGGTGCACCTCGTAGCGCTCTTTTAAGCCCCGTAAGATCGAAATAGTATCTTCCAGCGATGGTTGGTCAATCCTGACCGGTTGGAAACGCCGCTCCAGGGCTGCGTCTTTTTCGATATGTTTGCGATATTCGTCGATCGTGGTCGCCCCGATACACTGCAGCTCGCCCCGGGCCAGCATTGGCTTCAGCAGGTTACCGGCGTCCATCGCTCCTTCTGCCGCCCCGGCGCCGACGACGGTGTGCAACTCGTCGATAAAGAGGATAATTTTACCCTCAGCATCCTGGACCTCTTTTAAAACAGCTTTCAGACGTTCTTCAAACTCGCCGCGGTACTTGGCCCCGGCGACCAGGGCGCCCATGTCGAGGGTGATCACTTTTTTATCCTTCAGCCCTTCGGGAACATCACGGGCGACAATGCGCCTGGCTAACCCTTCGACCACCGCAGTTTTGCCCACCCCGGGGTCGCCAATCAGGACGGGGTTGTTTTTAGTCCG
>CAYGHB010000178.1:0-4081 GCA_964349375.1 uncultured Syntrophomonadaceae bacterium
GGTGAAATGTTTATTTCTTACCACTGTAGGAAACTTTGAAAGTAGGTGTTGAAATGTTTTTAACCGATCTGGAAAAAACCGAAGCCGTGGACTTGACGCCGGATAATCTGAAAGGCAAAGGAAAACTGACAGTGCGCTGGCTGCTCGGCGAACCAGAGGGCGCGCCTAACTTTGAAATGCGCTATTTCTCCCTAACAGGAGAGATCAGCACCGACTGGCACAGCCACGAGTGGGAACACCAGGTATTTGTGGTCGCCGGTAAGGGCAAATTTAAAAACAAAGACGGGGAAGTTGAACTTACGCCGGGTCAGGCACTGCTTGTCGCTCCCGGAGAGCAACACCACTTTATCTGCCCTGGCGGCCAGTTCGACTTTATCTGCGTGGTACCTAAAGGCACAAGAAACTGCACGGTTAGTGATCAGAAGTAATCGCTAAAAACGATTATCTTTTTAGAAGGGGTTATCGCTCGATCCATAAAAAACTCTAACTGAGCTATCTGCTAGCAGTGTGTAGGACTGTTTACTGCTATTCGACTACCCTTATTTATTTAGTAGATATAGTTCATGCCACGCTATACTGATTGTTTGTTTATCGGTTTCACTTAATTCACCGAGTTTTCTTATCACTAAATTTTTCTCCAGAGTATTGATTTTTCCTATTCTTGCCCATGATGGTTTCAGTAGATTGGCATCTTTCCATTCTTTCAGAAAGCAGTCACCTTCGTGGTTTTTTGATTGTGAAGTTATAGGAGCTAAAACCAGATCACTATCGCCGGAGTCGAGAATTACCAGCGCCGGCCTTTTTTTATCCTGGTTGGATGAGGCATAATGGAATGAGATTAGGACAATGTCACCAAATCTATAATTTGTCATAGATGCTATCTTCATCGCTGTATGCAGATTCCATCTGCTTTTTAGCGGCCGCATACCAGACTTTTTCATCAGGCGCAGCGAGTTTTTTCTTCCGCAGCTCAAATTCTTCGAGAAGGGCTTCCCCGCTATAATTTTCAGCTACTATCTCTCGCAGGATTTGGCTTGTTTGTTCAGAGATATAATCTTTACGGAGAGGCTCGATCACCAGCTTGCCTCCTGCTGTATAACATTTGGCCTGATTACCCATTTGTAAAGCATCAAAAAACTTCTTGGGAATTGTAAACTGTCTCTTACTGGTTATACTGACCACCCTGGGGTTTGTATGCTCTATCTCTGCCATAAAACTCACCTCATATCATTGTTCCTTTTTCCTTGCTCAATAATAGCACGATTAAGCTCTGCCTGCAAATTTAATCAGACGGACAATACTTCTTCGACTAATTTAATTATGATTAAAGCCTTGATAGTTTTATTCTCTTAAGTGAGTCTATTAGTCGTCAAAATCCCCGGCCGGGCCTTTATCCCCGTCAAGTGTTTTTGCTTTTTGGGTAATCTTCTCCGGCGTCCATTCGGCCGGGTCTTCTAAACGGCTAACTTTGGGTCCGGGGTTGTGTGAACCTGTTTTTAATATTGCTTCAATGGCCAGCGGGGCGGTATCGGCAGCGTTGAAAACGTTAGTCAGTAACTCAAAGACAAAATCCTCCACCCCTTTGGCCATCCGGTCGCGGATTTCCCCGGCCTGGCCCATGATCCGGTTTTCAAAGGGCAGGTTCAGCTTTTTATAATCGCCTTTCTTAAGCTGTTTAGCATCGGCATAAGCCACCATCTCGGCCCACAGCTCTTCGGTTACCCCGGCGCCTTTCATTTTAATGAAGTTGCCGGCGCTGTCTAAAATGGCGTTGCCGTAGTCATTGACCTGCACACCCCAGGAGATCATTTGCAGGGCGGTGGCCACGTTGGCTTTGGTGGTGTTGGTTTTTGAAGCAATCTCGCGCAGCCGCTCTGAGCTGTTGCCTGAAGTGCCATGCTGGGCTCCGGAAACCTTGTATTTTCCGATCGCCTGGTGAACCGCAGCGGTCAGCTCCACCTGGATACCGGCATCGCTTACCTCAATGCCATGGGTGGTACCGTTGTTGAGGGCGATCCAGTCAGGAAAGATGTCGTGGGCGTTGAGCCCCTGGATTAAGAAGAGCGCTTCGTCAGGGGTGGATAGCCCCTGAGAGCCTTTAATCTCACCCACTTCAGTTTCGAGGCTTGCCCAGGTGGGCACCAGTCGATTTATGGCGATACTGGTCAGCAGATTTTCATCATCGGGCAGATGTGAGGCATCGATAGCAATGGAAGTGATGCCGGCATCAAAAAGGCTTGGAATCTCTACTTCACCTTTGAGCATATCCATCTCGCTCTTAATTCCATAATGGTCAGCGTGCACGGCTACCGGTACCGTAATACCCAGCTCGTTGCACATCTGGTCTACGTAACCGGCCATATTCCAAAGGTTGACGGCACAGTAGGCGTCGGCGCCGCCTTCGCTCTTGGCAATCTCGATGATCACGGCGGCGTTGGCTCGCTGGGCAGCCTGCAGGGTACCGCGGATTACCATGGCGCTGCGGCCGTTGGCAGCAATGGTCATCGCTTTGCCCTTGGCCATCATCGCCCGGTCGATATATTTGCCGCTGACAATCAGCGCTTTGGAGTTGGGGAAGAGCCTGGTAATATTGGGTGGGCGGCCAACGTTAAGCGCTTTTTCAAATTCATGGGTGTAGCTTTTCATCTTTAACCTCCTCAGGATGCTTTTTTACTTGGTGGGTATTTAATGTTAGTTGTTTATTTAAGCTAATTCACGACAGTTCCTCTGCTATGAAGTATAGCATGGAAAAGGGCAGGTTTCCAATATGGCTTTATCAAGATCATGAGCGTAACTGCGAGCGATATCTTCGGTGCTTTTAAGCTTAATATGCCTGATTTTGAAGATGCTTTACTGATGCAGTGTGCCAGGGCCGGGGGTATTGATGTAATTGTTACACGAAACAAGAAAGATTTTCAAGGTTGTCCGGTAGAGTGCCTTATCCTGGAAGAGTGGGTTAAAAAATTTGGCTAAGCATAGGTCTCCGGTCAGGTTTTTAAATAATGGCAATTTTTTTTAAAGGCAGGAAGGATTTTTGACCAGCCTGTCGAAGTGAAGAAATTAACAAGGTTAAATAGGGCGAATGAGCCCCGTGGGAGAGTTCCGGATTCCGGACGCCGAAGGAGAAAGCCTGCGCCTGGCGGAAGCAGGGGAAACTCTCAGGCTTCAGTACCATCGGGTGACGCACCTCTGGAGAGCAACCGCTAAAGCGGTGCACCGACGGGGAAAGCCTCTTCAGCTGTAAGGGAGCAATCTCTCAGGTATCAGGGACAGAGTTTAAGCCAGTTGGCTTGCTGTGTCCTTTTTTATTAGCCAGCTATAAATCAGGTAAGGAAGGATGATCATAAAATGACTTTTCCGGTTATCAAGGGAGTATCCTACATTTTAGCGCATACGCCAGATCTGGTCGGCTACGGCTCTAAACCGACCAGGGAATTTATGACAGATGCAACGCTGCGCGATCAGATTAATGCGAAACTGCGCAGTTATGAAGAGGCTAAAAAGTATGCGCCGCACCAGGTCTACATCGGTAATATGGCCCCTGAAAAACTCTGGCAGATCGAAAAGCCATGGTTCGAAAACCTGCTGGAAGAAGCCTCAAGGTTTGGCCCCTGGGGCGAGATAATGCCCCAGGACGAGTTCTACGGGTATCTAAAGATTGTCGACGAGTTTGACCTGGTTTTTTTAACCAACGTCTTTACTGAACTGGTTAGGGCCAGTTTATCGGTTCACCAGCTTTTTACTGCGGAAGACGATAAGCGGCTTGGGACCGGGGTTGAAGAGAAACTAATCAAAGAGAAGATTGCTGCCGGGGCGCTGCCCCTTTATCATGGAGTCACACTGGTTGGTTGTATCCAGGATGGACACGATGAGGATGATAATCTGAAAGCACATATCCTGCTGGAGAACCTTTCCTGTAAAGCAACCGGCGTTTTGGCGATGCGTAGTCTTTTTCATACCCTTGATTTAGATCCGGCAGAAGTTGATTATGCGATGAACTCGGGCGAAGAGGGGGTCGGTGATCGTTACCAGCGTGGCGCCGGCAATCTGGCCAAAGCAATGGCTGAAATGTCGGGCTGCA
>CAYGHB010000179.1:0-4061 GCA_964349375.1 uncultured Syntrophomonadaceae bacterium
ATTTAACTTGAGGCGAGTATAATATTTGCAACCGTAAGCAGATATTTGATGTATCTATGATTAGGTTCAATTGATAAGCAGCACGTTATTATGAAAAAATCGATCTTAACGGGACAAAGTCAGGAGAAGACATTTATAAAACACAAGGAGGAAAAAAATGAAAGGCTCAAAAAACAAGAGGTCAAAAGTAATTGGCATTATTTTTGCTATACTTTTAATTATCCTTGGAGGAGGTTATTTTGCTGCTTCCAGAGGTCTGCCGGAGATGCAGGAAATTGTGATCAATGATGTAAATCCGGATCAAATAGCAGATGGAGTTTATACAGGCGATTTCAATCGTTACAGGTGGTCATACAGAGTTGAAGTTACTGTTCAAGGCGGAAAGATTGTGGATATTCAGCTTGACAACGGCGGCGCCTTGGAGAAGGAATTGACAGATCGGATTATAGCCAGTCAATCATTGGATGTAGATATAAATACGGGAGCAACAGTTAATAGCAAAGCCTTCCTGAAAGCAGTTGAAGCGGCCCTAAACGGGTATTAATAAGCGGCATAATATCTGAAAGGGCTCTGGAGCAAAAGAAACGCTCGCAGATCAATGAAAGTGAGCATGGTACGGTTGATTTTGCCTATTTGTTAAGTTTGGGTAAAAAGCCTAATCGACCAGGCACTTTTCTTTTTGGCGGGCGAGGATCAAAAATTCAGCGAATTCCCGAAGCACACCGCCTCCCCCGAAGCTGTTGCAAACATAGTCGGCGGCGCCACGGGCTTCATATGCTGCGTCAAGGGGGCAGGCCGAGAGGCCGACACGTTTCATCAGCTCGACATCATTTACTTCATTGCCGATATAGGCGATCTGATCGAAACTGAGATTCAGCCTGGCAAGGAGTTGCTCTAATACCAGCTCTTTTTGTTCAACTCCTAAGTATAATTCTTTTATATCCATTTTTGCTGCGAGGCGAATGTAGGAAGGCGATTCTTCGTCGTTAATTAAGCCGATTTCAATGCCGGCCAGCTCTCTAAGTCTCCTGGCTCCCAGGAGATCGCTATAAGAAAACTTATTCATTTCTTCACCATTCTCAAGGCAGTAAAAAGTTCCGTCAATCAAAACTCCATCACAGTCGACCAGAAGAAATTTAACCTGCCTGGCCTTCTTTTCCATAACTATACTGTCTCTCATCGTTGAACGGTCCATATCTTCTCCTTTACAACTCTATCTGTTTACCTTCTAAATATTATCTAATTAAGAGTATTCAAAAAAGGTGATTCCTGTTAAAAGTAAGTTAAAAACAGGTTAAAGAGATCTTTTGGAACTGATGATATCTTGCCAATAAAGAGATAACAGGAGTTGTGGAAATACTATCTCCAGGTTGCGTATCCACGAATATCAACAACAGCCAGGGCCGGGAGGAAGCTTTTGTGATAAAAAGAAAGAAAACGGCGCAGCTTTTTAAGCTGCGCCTTCAAACATCTATATAAAAAGAGGGGGTCAAATAGATCGTAGCAGGTTATTGTTACAGAGATATTTCAATTGTGATCAGTTCAAGTTAAATTTAAAGTATTCAGCACAGGGTAGCTAATTCATCTCGCTTTCAGATCAAGGGTGAGGTTAAGGTCTGCCGGGGGCAGATTTGACCAGAGGTTGTCGATCATTTTTTTCTGACGGGTGTATATGAAGCGGCCCCAAATGCTTAATTGTTTTGAATCAAAAAATGGCTTTAGATCGGGGCTTTCGTCACCCCGGGCGTGAGCGACAAAGGCTTTGGCCGCATATTCAGCCAGAAGAAGGGCATCCCGGTCAGTAACCAGGTATTTTCGCAAGGTGTTTATTATTTCGTACTCCAGGGTTTCCAGCACGAAAGCCTCGGCTTCTTCAGCAAAAGCGCTGCCGGGGCGCAGCTTTTCGATCAGGTTATCGGACCTGATTATGATTTTGTTATCCTTTATGGTTGCATATCTGATCGGGCAGGGCGGCGTTACCAGCGAACCGGTTTCGATATCATAGAGGAAACCATCCTTTTCATAGTCGGCCAGGGCGATATCCTGGGAGTGATAATGACCGCTGAAGGCAAGTCGAACTCCGGCAAGGGCAAGAAAGCGGTTAAAGCGTTTATAATCCTCAACCAGGAAATCGGGGTGTAGTTTGCCCTGACCGGCCCAGTGCTCGACAACCCCGTGGTGAATCATAGCCATAACAGCTATATTTTGCGCCGCCGCTTTTTTAAGGATAGTGGTAAGCCAGTCGATTAAAGGCTGAGTTAGTTTGCTCCCCACCTGATCTATGTCTGCAGTGTTATCACGGTAGCGACAGGTGTCAATGGCCAAAAGCCATAAGCGCTCGCTGATTGGGGCAACATAGCTCAGTGACTGATCATCGCGGTAGAGAGCGTCCGCATAACCAAAATCACGGTAGATGTCCGCAAACTGTTCAGCGCTAATCGATTCAGCCTGTTCTGTCTCAATGCCCCGGTATCTGACCGCCCCGTGAACCATGTTGATATCATGGTTACCCGGAATAACGAAAACGCGGCGCCCATTATCTTTCAACCGGTAAAGCGCTTTTGCCATGCCCCGGTGCGAGAGCAGTTCTCCTTCACAGCTTAAGTCTCCGGGTATTAAGACCACATCGGCATTGGAATGAAGAATTTCATCTATAGCAAGCTCGATCAGCTCAGTGCTTTCTTTAACCAATTTTCGGTCGGTCAGGAGGTAAGCTTCAAAAGCCGGGCCGCTGTCGCCTAAGCTGCGGTCATAGTAGTGTGTGTCGCTTATTACGGCAAAATTTAGATCGGGGTAGTCCGGATAAGAAACCGCTGGATAGGCCAGGGGAGGATAAAACAGATCTGCTTGTGGTCGGGTGCGCCTTTTAACCAACAAGATTGCAGTTACAACCAGTGCAGCAAGGGCTGTGATAGTATAACCCAAGGTAAATTAATCTCCTTTTTAAGCAGTTAAAATCAATCAAAACAGTAATCCTGCCAAGGCGAAGCTGTTTACAGCTTGCAGCTATAATCTGCTCAGATTTTAACACAGCTGATCACTTTTAATAAAAATTTTACTTGAGCTGCGCTTTTATTATGTTGTGCCGGGTTATCTTATGCTCGGAGTAGTGCTATTAATCGTTTCAAATTTTGCCTGTGCAGTCGGAGCTTATAACCGGGAGAACCTACTTAAATAGCTTTATCTGTCTCATCTGGGTCACAAATGGGCTGGCCCGGCTTAAATAACCGGCATAATGATCAGTTGGTGGGGGTTAAAGTAAAGGTAGCAGATATCTCTTACGTTATCCGAATGATCTAGCTGCTCTCCCGGATAGCGGCATTCCAGGCTGTAGCGTTTTTGCGGATCATTTACCGCATAGTAATAGGCGTGCATGGTTGTTACGCCCTTAACCAGTTTGTCCAGGCGACAGGCAATAGCATTGCTCATCGGCTGATTTACAAGGGCCAGGTGTTCAGGCCTGATGCCGATGATCACCGGTTGATTTGTGCTCAGTTTGATTGATGACGGAGCGGCGACGGTTAGTTTCTGATCAAATTCAGGAACAAATACAGTTGCCGCATCACCGCTGCAGGAGACGATCCGGCCTTCGACTAAGTTTTTAAAGCCGGCCAGGCGGGCAGCGGTGCGGTTAACCGGGCTGTTAATCACTTGATGTTTATCGGCGCATTGAACAATTCTTCCGTTGTCGAATATTGCTATTCTCTTGCCAACTTTAAAACCCTGGTCCAGATCGTGGGTGACGAATAGGAGGTCACCCCTGTAATAATGATAGAGCGATAGCAACTCGTACTCCATTCGTTCTTTTCGGTATGTATCCAAAGCGGAGAAAGGCTCATCAAGGAGCAGGGCTTCTGGTTCGGGGGCGATGGCCCGTGCCAGCGCTACTCTTTGCTGCTGACCCGCAGAGAGTTCCGCCGGAAAGCGGTCTTTTAAGGCAGGGATGTTAATCACTTCGAGCAGCTCTGCAACTTTTTTGTTGACTGTCTGTGCTGGTTGACCTGACAATCCGTAGGCGATATTTTCAGCAACAGTCAGGTGGGGGAAGAGGGCGTAGTTTT
>CAYGHB010000180.1:0-4050 GCA_964349375.1 uncultured Syntrophomonadaceae bacterium
ATCACGAGGCGCCAACTCATGTAATCAGCCATGGTAAACTGGTTGATTCTGAGAAAATGAGAAAGATGGGAAGGGCTTAATAATTATCTATGAAATACTTTAACAATAGCCGTAAAAGAAAGGCAGTTAGCGGCCATTAAAAATGTAACGGGAAATAAGGGGAGCATTATGCGTGTGCTGAAATTAATCGGGGCAGTTATTTTCGCCATCTTAATCATTCTCAGTATTATTCCTTACTTTTTGCCATTGAAGGAGCTGCCTGGAAGACCTTTCGAGCCATTTTATGATAACAGCAGGATCATGACGATAGAAGGCACTGATTTGCACTATCGCCAGTGGGGAGTAGAGAGCGCTGAAGGGGTTTTATTGGTCCACGGTTTTTCCGGCTCCACCTTTTCCTGGCGCTATACTGCCCCGGCGCTGGCGGCAGATGGTTGCCGAATTATCGCTGTTGATTTGCCCGGTTTTGGCTTAAGCGAGCGTGATTTAAGCTTTACACCAACAGCCGTCAATAGAGCTGATCTACTGTGGGGCCTGCTGGAGTCACTGGAGCCCGGATCTAACTGGCACCTGGTTGGCCACTCCATGGGGGCGGTGGCGTGGTGGCAGCGATGGCTTTGCAAAGACCGGAACAGGTGCAAAGCGTCACCCTTGCTGCCGGGGCGATCCCCGCTGCTGGCCGCGGACGAACCAGCTGGGTTTTCCACTACCCGCCTCTTGGGAGGGCAGTGCGCCACCTGGCGACGCGGGTTTTTTTGACTGCCGAAAATGTTGAAAGAGCTCTTGCATCTGCCTACGGCAGGGTGCCAACTAAAGATGAATTTGAGGGTTACTACCGTCCTCTGCTAATCAAAGACAGCGATGCCGCCCTGGTTAAGATGCTCAAAACCAGGGAAAGAAATCTGATGAGTGAACTCGAAGATTTGCAGGTGCCGGTGCTGCTAATCTGGGGGGAAGAAGATGCCTGGGTCAAAATAGAAGAAGGCCATAAACTGCTTAGCCTTCTTCCAGATTCCGAACTGGTTGTGCTGGCGGGCGAGGGCCACTGCCCGATGGAAACCGCGCCGCAGGAATTTAACAACTCTCTCCTAAAGTTTCTGGCGGATCAGCGCTAAAAGAGATGGGTGGTTACCGTGCGGTCGACGGTGATTTTGAGCTTCTCCGCCTCGCTTAAGAAATAGTTCCTTTCTTCCGTTTCAAGCATCTCCGGCGGGAAAACCCCGCTGCGGGTCACAACACCGTTTACCAGCATCTTGGTAAAGAGCGAAGCAGATTGCCCGGTATAATAAGATTCGTGAGACATCTGGGCAATCTTGAAAGACTCGGTCAGCCCCGGGGCATAAACATAGCTTTCAATATCAACCTGCCTGCCGTCTTTTTTCCCTTTGACCCGGACTACGAAAGCTGCTTCTTCAAGCAACATGCCGTTCTCAAGCACCTGGCGGATTTCGTCGGGATATTTGGGCGCGGGAGGGGTAAGCTCAGAGATCAGGTCCATCGGCACAATCTCCACCCCTTTAACCTTTACCTTTTCTTCTGATAAGAGTCCCATTTTGTAGAGGCTCTCCGCCAGTTCCAGGGCCGGGCCGCCATACCGGAAGTTTACATTTTTAACTCCTTTTAAGACTTTATCTGCCAACAGGCCCATCGTAACCGGTTCTTCGTGTTCGTGGTCGACCATGCGGCGTTTGCCGATCCCCTTGAATTCTTCCATTGTCGGGTAGTCGAAAGGTTTTGTCCTCCGGAACTTACCATTTTCAAAGCGGATCGGCGCAGCGGCCATATCGCCAAAAGCGGTTTTCGGAGACCACCAGAAAGGAATAAACTGTTTCGACCAGACTCCGTCATAGACCAGCATCTCGATCTCGTCGCAGCTGTCGAGCAGTTCAACCGAATCCCGCACCAAAACGTTGGCCATCCCCCGGGGCAGATCCGGTGTTGATTAGTGCCATCAGCCACTTGGCCTCAAACTCAGGGCTGCGGTTCAGGCAGCGTTTAACCGCTTCAACAAAGCCGATGTCACTGACGGGACCCGAGGCCATATCCTGATAGTGACAGCCAACTTTAAGGGCGGCATCCATCACGTTCAGTTTAAGTCGGGCGCCAGACCGTTTACGATCAGGTCAACCCCGGCAGCAGCTATAATCTCATCCACATTGCGGGCATCAACGGTCAAACCCTTAGCCTTTTTCAGCTGCCCCGCTATTTCGGTCGACGCTTTTTGATCATAGTCCGCACACCTTATTTCAGATACAGCTTCTTCTGTCTCCAGCCTTTTGGCAATGGTGCTGCCCTGGGCGCCGACGCCCATGATTAGTACTTTTTTCATTGGTAGTTCTCCTATCGTCATTTAATGGTTCCTTAGTTCATAGTTATATGGTAATCAATATTGATACACTTATCTAAGTAAAAGAAGCAGTATGAAAATAAATATGGCAACCGGAACAACAACCACCCAGTCGTTGACCTTAAAGAGACGGGGCAGGGTTATGTCTCCGAAATTTCCCACTTTAAGGATTTTCGGCCGCAGCCTGGGGTAAAGGGCGGCATAGAGTCCGGCCCCGATCAGGATTCCGGCTAAACCTCCGGTGAGGGCGTCAAGGTAGCCATTGCCGATTGCTCCGGCTATGGTGCCCGGGCAGTAGCCGAGCAGGGCAAAACCGACCCCAAAGATCAAGCCGCCGATGACATTTTGGCCGATGGAGCCCGATTTTGGCGCCAGCCTGACCAGGCCGAACGCTTTGAAAGCATGAAGGCCAATCATTCCGGTCAGTACTGCTGAGAGCATGATAATCAGCACTGTGTGGTCGGTTAAAAGAAGTTGTCCAACGATCACATCGTACTTAGTCACACCGCCTTTCTGCAGCAAAAACCCAAAAATAATCCCGAAGACCAGGCCCCAGATCAGCTGGCTGTTTTTCTTTTTATTAGCTTTAGACACTTATAAAACCTCCTCTTTAGCCGGCGCATTAGGGCAGCTAAAAAATGATCTGTGCGGTGATGATACCACCGATAAAAAAGAAGATGGCTGAGATCCAGCTGGATACAGCCAGCTGCATGGTACCGCTGATTCCATGGCCGCTGGTGCAGCCGTCGGCCCAACGGGCTCCGAAGCCTAAAAAGATGCCGCCCACCAGCGCCCCAATAACTCTGGGAAGAATAGCGCTGCCGAAAGTGCCGGCCCAGAGTGATGGTACCCACTCAAGCTTAAAATCGCCGGAGAGCAGGGCGGAGAGAAGGGAGCCAAGAATGATCCCGACCACCAGCATAAACTGCCAGTCAATGTCGAGCTTAATCTCCTTGTAATAAGGTTTATCGGCAACTTTCCGGCCCCGAATCGCTCTTTCGATAATCCCGCTGCTCTTGGCAAAAGTAGTGGAACAGGCCAGCGGTTTTTGGGAGATCAGAAAAGTAAGCCAACTTAAGATGCCGATGCCGATCCCGACCAGGTATGGCGACCAGCGCACTGCAGTTAAAATATCCACAGCAGATCCTCCTTTTTTATGCTTTAGTAAAATGTTTTTCCACTTCATTGTAATTGGTAAAGAACCTTGAACCGTGTGGGTTCAGGCAGGCATGACATTCACGGGCGTACCCGGCGGCGCTGTAACCGGTCATTCCGCCGGCCACATTGATAACATATTTAAAACCGTGTTGTTTAAGAATACTGACGCCAAGGCTGGAACGGTTGCCTGAGCTACAAATCAACACAGTTGTTTTGCTCGGATCCAGCTCATTGTAACGGGTGCGTAATTCGGCAACCGGAATGTTGACAGCGCTCTCTATATGGCTCTCCTCAAACTCCAGGGGCGCGCGAACATCAAGTAATACCAAGTTTTTCTTTGTTTGTAGCAGATCATGCAGCTCTTCCGCCGAGATCAACCCGGTGTGGTTGGTGATCAGGCCCTGCACGGCCCAGGCGACCATCCCGCCATCCAGATAGCCGACTATGCGATCCATACCAACCCGGCGGGCCCAGAGATTGGCTTCCAGGGCTTTTTTGAAGTCGTCGGCAACGAGCAGAATGTCCTGACCTGTGGGGATTACCCA
>CAYGHB010000181.1:0-4044 GCA_964349375.1 uncultured Syntrophomonadaceae bacterium
AGAGTAAATATTTTTTAGGTAGATAACTTATCGGCAGCCTCTATTTTTCGATGCCGATACGGGCGGGAACCCCTTTGTCCATGTAATGTTTGAGCGGGCGCATTTCGGTTACCAGGTCAGCCCGGGCAATTAGCTCCGGCGGGGCGACGCGCCCGGTAAGGATTAGTTCCATGGTGGCCGGTTTCTGATCAATCAGGGAGAGGATTTCTTCTATCGTTAAAAGCCCGCCGTGCAGGGCGGCCATAATTTCATCTAAGATCAGGATATCACAGGCGCCGCCGGCCAGGACTTCTTCTACCTGCTTCAGCTCCGCCTGAAGCTTTATTTTAAGATCTGCTTTTTCCGTTTCATTCATCGAACCAAAGAATTTACTGGTTTCCGCCAGGCGGATGATTTTAAAGCGTCCTTCCAGGAGAGGCGTGCTTTCGAGCTCCCCGCTATGCGCTCCTTTGAGAAACTGAAACATGATCACCTTTAATCCACGGCCTACTGCGCGCAAACCAAGCCCTAAGGCAGCAGTCGTCTTCCCCTTACCATCTCCCGTATAAACCTGCACATAACCTTTTTTCATCAACCATCCTCCAAACCGTGACAAGGGGACGGGGACTTTGACACGGTTTTAGCTATGCTCTTTCAATAGTTCCCCTGTTAATCCCGGTCAGCCTTTCAATCTGTCGAAATGAAAGCCTATAATGGCTCTTTAAAATCTTCAGGGCTTCTCTTTTCTGAACCTTACCAAGTTCGGCTATAGCAGAGATATCCTCTGTTTGAAAAGCTTCTAGGATCACATTCAAGGCTTCGCTATCGGTAAGTCTATCAATCAGTTCTACATCCAAGCAAACATCATCATTGCTCTGCTGGTGGTATTCCTGTAATAACTCAAGAGCTTTTTCCCTGTTTGGGCTGAACATATTAAGCGCAAGTTGACAGTCGGTTATACCCCGGTCTGATAGGTAATCGCTGTAACTGCTCCAAGCATAATCTTCAGCCTTATCTACCAGACCAGCTTTAACAGGATTATTGTGGATATAGCGCAGAACAGTGATAAAATAGCTGTCATCATGAACAGGTTCGCTTTTATATCTGTCTTGAAAAAGATAGCCTAAACGCTCATGTTTTTGATTAAACCGGTATACATAGCTGCTGCCTATTCTTCTCATCACATCACTGATATTCTCCAGCCCCTCTTTGACTAGCAGGTGGATGTGATTGTCCATTAGACAGTAGGCGAAAAGAGAAAAATCGCTGTTCTTTTTTGCTTGTGCGAGAACCATGTAATATTGCTGACGGTCTTCATCATCAAGGAAGATTTTCTGCTTGTTATTGCCCCGCGTTACTACGTGATATATTCCACTTTCACTTTTTCTTCTTGCGCTTCTCGCCATTCAAACACCCCGAATAGAATATACTATAAGGTTTAATGTGTGTCAAAGTCCCCGTCCCCTTGTCACGGTTTTGGCCGGGTGATAAGGATTGTAGGAATGGAAAGAGATTTGGCTGCACTGATTTTCTCAGCTGTGCCCCCTGCCATACCGCTCTCTTTGGTTACTAGCACTATCGCATTATAACGACGGAGCATAAGCTTGTTCAATTCTTCGTCAAAGGGCCCCTGCATGGCAATTATATTGGCCGGTTGGATGTTTAGAGCTAAGCATTTGGCGATGGAGTCTGGCACAGGCAGAATCCGGGCAACGAGACGGGAGGGATCAATTCGGGCAGCAAAGCAGTGCAGCTCATTACTGCCGATGGTAAGAAAGATTTTTCCATCATTTTCAGTAAGAGTTGATGCCAGTTCTGCTGCTGCTTCAAAGCTGTCAACCTCGATAATCATTTCATTATCAGCACCCAGATTAGATACAGCTGCCCTCTCGATGCGCTCGTAAGGCACGACTGCTTTAAGACAGGCTTGACGGGCATTGCTTGATATTTCAAGAGCATAAGGATGGGTTGCGTCGATAACCCTGTTAATTTTTTTAGTTTTGATTAGTCGCAAGAGCTCAGTGCTGTTTAGCGGTCTCGATATTATTTCTCCACCAAATGTGCGTCCTAGCAGCTCACCGCCATATGCCGTAGCTGTAGAAGCGATAACCCGATGACCTTCCTTTTCAAGGGCCGCAGCTATTTTCCTTCCTTCGGTTGTCCCGGCGAGAACCAGAATCAAAGGTCATACCCCCGTGGTGTAATCATAAAGTTATTCTGCCAATAGGTTTTGCTGCTGCCAACAATAACCAGGGTAGCCATGTCCGCCTGATCTATCAGGGGTTCCATTGCGGACAGGGTAGTTCGCTAAACCTGCTCGTCGACTCTGCCTGCCCCCCTGACCATCCCGACAGCATTTTCGGGGCTGCGGTATTCAAGAATAATTCTCCTGGTCTGCTCTAGTAGTTCCGCTCGGCCCTTGCTGCGCGGATTATAGAAGACGATGACAAAGTCGGCTTCGGCGGCGGTGCGCAGACGCTTCTCAATAACCTCCCAGGGAGTGAGGAGGTCGCTTAAGCTTAATACGGCAAAATCATGCGTGAGAGGAGCCCCTAACACAGCAGCCGCTGCCGAGGCCGCTGTTAATCCAGGGATAACCTCAATCTCAGGCGGCTGATCCACATCCTGGGCCACTTGAAGGAGTAGCCCGGCCATCCCGTAGATACCAGGGTCGCCACCACTGACCAGGGCAACTTTTCGCCCCCCGCAAGCTTCAGCAACAGCATGGCGGCAGCGATCGATTTCGCGGCCCATCGCTGAATAGATAATTTCCTTTCCCCGCTCTTCGACCAGGTCGGCAACCTGAGTCACATATAGCCTGTAACCAATCACCAAATCGCAATCTTCCAAGGCTTCGACAGCCTGGCGAGTAAAATATTTTGACGAACCCGGTCCGGTCCCGACTACACTTACTTTTCCCTTGGCCATATAGATCAACTCCTATCTAATTTCAGACAGTGCTCCTTCGATTTCTGCAAAATAAGCTTGATTTCTAGTCCAAACGACGACAGACATGCTTCTGCCGTTATCTGATCCATCGGCTTTCTCCGGACCAGTGGAGTAGACAAAAGACAAAACCGTGTCAAAGTCCCCGTCCCCTTGTCACGGTTTTGTGGGGTAGGAGGGGCTTTCTGAAAGTGCTACGGTGATTCCTTCGCCCCGCTGAACTTCAAGTAGCAGCGGTCCACCGCCGCTGCCTAATCTGGCGCAGGGTTCGGCTACGGCGCCTACTCCGACTTGTTTTTTTACAAATTCTGAAGTAGTGCTATTGCCAATCTGCTGCTCGATCTCCGTTCCAGTAAAGATGCGCAGCGGAACCTTAAAGTGGGTGGCAGCCCTGATCAGGCCTTCCTCCTGTGCCTTAAACTCTCCCGTAGCCAGGCAGGATAGCGAAGAGATTGACAATCCGGCTTTGGCAAAAGCGCCCTCGACCACCCTGATGATCGCGGCGGCAGAGATACCCCGGCGGCAACCGACCCCGGCAGCGATTGAAGGGGGCCTGAGTATAATGTGTGGAAATGGAGGTTGGCCCGGCAGGGGATCGAGGCGGCTGCTGATCAGCACATAGCCGTTTACGGCACTTTGCAGCTTTGCCGGATTACTGACAATCCTGATTGTGCCTGAAAGCGGATAATGAAACGGCCGCTCGCTGTATAAGTAGATTTCCCTCTCTTCGAGCAGGGCGGCGCTGATCTTTTTGAGGTCGGGCAGGTTTTCGAGTTTCCAACCAAGGGTGCGGGTCAGGTTATCAAAAGCGGTTACGTCGTGGTTATCGGTGGCAGTTGTGACCACCGGGCAGGCACCGAGGAAGTGGGCAATCTTTTCAGCCGCTTCGTTGGCCCCGCCAAGGTGGCCGGAGAGAAGGCTGATGGCGAAGCGGGATTGATCATCAATTACCACCACCGCGGGATCTTTGTCTTTGCCCTGCAGGCAGGGGGCAATGGCCCGGACGGCGACAGCTGCGGCTGAGATAAAGACCAGCAGCTGGTAATCGTTGAAGAGACCGGCGATTGCTGTTGTGAAGTTTCCTGAGAGGGGATGTAAGGCACACCCCCACCCCGCCCC
>CAYGHB010000182.1:0-4011 GCA_964349375.1 uncultured Syntrophomonadaceae bacterium
TATTTCCCATAAATTAACTGATGGGAAAAGTGGCGATTAGGTTGTTGAATGTCTGGTATAATATCTCGAGCCCCGGTAACACCAGTAACAGAGACACAGTAGATAAACCCACGTGCCCGTTGAACGGTTTTTTTAACCCGCTCTACTGAACTGGTCGGAGCAAGAAGATAAATAAAGTGGATGCCGACCTCATTTAAATCCTGGCTTAACGACTCGCTCTCCTCCAGCGGCAGGTCAGGGGTGATTACGCCGTCGACGCTGTTATTCCGGGCTGCTTCCACGAAACTGGAGATGCCGTAAGAATAGACCGGGTTATAATAAGTCATAATCAGAAGCGGAATCCCAATCCTAGTCCGCAGTTTCCCGGCCAGGGTGAGGACATCATTTAGAGTTGTCCCATTCTTTAATGCGCGCATTGAGGCAGCCTGAATAACGGGCCCGTCGGCAACGGGATCGGAAAAGGGCACTCCGAGCTCGACCATATCGGCACCGCTGCATACCATTTCCAGGACAAGCTCTTCAGTAACATCCAGATCCGGATCGCCGGCGGTCAGATAAGTGATTATCCCCTTGCGCCCGATTTCTCTTAACTGTGTAAAGGTGCGGTCAATTCTGTTCATATTCCCGCTGCCTCCTCCAAAGCTTTCGAGGCCTCGGCAACATCTTTATCACCGCACCCGGAGAGGCAGACTATTACTATCTCATCTGAAGAGGTGGCGGGAATGAGCTGTTCCAGGTAAGCTATTGCATGAGCACTTTCAAGGGCTGGAATAATCCCCTCGCAGGAGGCAAGCAGGGTAAAAGCCTTCAAAGCTTCTGCATCGGTAACGGCAGCATATTCAGCCCGCTTCGCCTCTTTCAGGTAGGCGTGCTCTGGACCAACCCCGGGGTAATCGAGACCGGCTGAAATGGAATGGGCTAGCTCAATCTGCCCGGCGTCGTCCCGCAGGAGATAACTGAGGTTTCCGTGCAGCACTCCGGGGCGGCCGGCGGTCAGGGTGGCTGCATGGCGACCGGTAGAGAGCCCTTCCCCGGCCGCCTGCTACAATCAGGGGGATGCCAAAGAGCTTCTGCTTGATTTCAGCGCCTAAGGCTGACCAGTTCCAGGTTTTGCCGGTGCCTCCGGCCGTGCCTGGCTCAAAAGAATCGAGCAGGCAGGCCCGGATGCTGTCCCGATACGCTTTGATAGCCGCTAAATCAGCGGAGTTTTTAACCCGAAAGGATTTAACGGCTTTGCCCGGAAACCGGTTGCAGTAGGACGGGCTTTCCGTGCCGCTGAACTGGAGCAGATCAAGGCCGAGACGGCACTCAATTTCCGCTACATCCTCCCACGGTGCATCAACAAAAACACCGATCTTTTGCATAGTGGGAGGAAGGGCTTCAATAATCTTTGCCGCTGCTTTCACAGTAATTTTCCTACTGCTCTCCGCAAAAACGAACCCGATAGCATCGGCTCCCGCTTTTGCACAGCAAAGGGCCGCTTCGGTCGTTGAAATACCGCAGATTTTTATCCACACTTCACTTTAACTTCCTTTCCTGCTGGCCGACCCTGCAGCTCTAGCAGCTTGGCACAGGGATCTTCAGACCGAACCAGGGTTTCGCCAACCAGGGCTGCTTTTACCCCTGCCTTTTCAAGCCGGTCAATGTCTTCACGGGTAGCTATACCGCTCTCACTGACCATGATGACATCTTTCGGGATGTCACCAACCAGCTGCAGGGTTGTAGAAAGATTAACCGCAAAGGTTTTCAGGTTGCGGTTATTTATTCCGATCATATCGGCTCCGGCATTTAAAGCCCGCTTTAGTTCACTGCGGCTATGTATTTCTACCAGGGCATCCATGCCAAGGCCAGCCGCAAGTTTGATCAACCTGCCCAGGCTGTACTCATCAAGGATAGAAACAATCAACAGGATTGCATCGGCACCGATTACTCTCGATTCGATAACCTGATACTCGGAAAAAATAAAATCCTTACGTAAAACCGGCAGTTTAACCGCCTGTTTAACGGGAACAATATAGCCGGTGCTTCCCTTAAAAAATGTTTGTTCCGTTATAACAGAAACCGCCCCGGCGCCGCCTTTCTCATAAGCCCGGGCCAGCTTTACAGGCTCAAAATCAGAACAGAGCAGCCCCTTAACCGGTGACGCTCTCTTGATTTCGGCAATGATTTTCAGCCGACCGTTCTTGATCGAATTTCATTAAAAATCTAGTTGGACTGCGAATGGACTGAGATATTTATGTATTAGATTCACCAGGATAAAGCCCCATTATTTATGCAGAATAAGTAGAGTATAATAATGTTATTGGCGGATTAACTTTTTCAGTATATGTTGATCCTATGTCTATAATCAATATGGCCATTCATATTTGAAGGCACTCGGAAAGTAGCTGGAAATTCTTTTGAAAGTGTGATCTGAGCTTTAACTAAAATAGTAGCTGACAAATGCAATAAGAAATCATCTCGTTCTTTGAAAACGGCATAGTGTTGTTAGAAATTGGGGTAAAAAGGGCACGCCAAATAAGCCTTTTTTTAGGCTGATTCGGAGCTATTGATAATTAGATTATGCAGCTGGGTTTTTGATTTGATATGCCGGATATTCTGAGGTGATTCTTAAATTTCAATCCTTGGAATGGGCATAAATAAAGCTCTTGGAGTTTTCGAGAGCACTCCATTCTAGCTTTTCGTTTTAAAAGGGCAGTTAAAAATTAATAGCTATTTGGTTAAATTAGTAAATCGCAAAGGGACTGACTGCGTTACTGCAAAAAGCAACCTGTTGAATTTCATGCTGCCCATGTCTCTGCGTTGAACCGATAACAGTACTCATTTAAGTAGCTCTGCAAATGCTTTTTCCCCAAGCTATGGACCGGATCATCCACAATTCCTACATTCTGGCCTTGGAATCTAAGCAATCTATGCGGGAAGTGATGGCTAAAAAGAAGGTGGTAACGATTGAGGGTACCGGTTAACATTGCGCGGCTAGCGGGGGTGGTGTAAAATCTTGTTAAATAACCGGATCTAAAAAATACCCTTTAGCAACCGTTACCTGTTCATTAGCTGATACAGACTCTTAAAAGAGTTTTAACTATTAAAGATCCACCGCCTTCGGAAAACTGAATAGCAAATCAGATCCACCCACAAGGTGTCCGGATATCCCGGTTTAATGTCTGGATGCCTCCGGATTCGCCGTCCGGATGTGCCGGAATATGCAGCCGGAATACGCATTTTTAAATAAGCAAATGCTGAGCCAGGGTGAAACCATGTCCAGCTTTTGCAAAAATATAGATTGCCTATCTGGCGGCGAATGGAGAGAGCCGCAGGAGGGCAAGAGGGCCGGCAACATCCGGCCTACCTTCGCAATTGCGCTGACAGCTGGTCTGGCATGCGCAATTGCTGCTTTGAGTGCAGCAGGCCTACATTCAGATTGTTCGGGTGGGGCGCGAGAGAAAACCTTTGGACATGGTGGCAACTTCCGATAACCGCTCTATTATGTAAGAGGCGGGCTTTGCGCTGGTGATTTTATTGGCGCAGGCCGATTACATAATGCGGCGTTATCGCTGAAGTTGCAGGATATTACGGGTGATGAGGCAGCGGGCCTTGCATTTGGTGGCGACATGCGCGGCACCAAATGCAAGCTGCGGCGTTTAGCCGCAGGCAGCGAGAGGCTTAGGGGCTTAAGCCGGTAGCTGCAGCTGCCGTTATTTATGTACGAGCCAACCCCGGGCGGGACATAATGCTTGAAGGCGCTGGGCCCAGCGGCAACCTTAAGGCCTTTATCTTTTAGAGCGGAGAGCCAGGCGGGTTGGTTCGAGCGAAAATGCCGGTACAATTGCTTTTTAACCGGGCATAAGCGAGAAAAACCGGCCTGGCCGGAGCGTTTAAAAACCAAATCTTTGCCGGGCTCCGCAGCAGTTTTGGCGGAAGGGGCAAGGCATAAGTTTTGGACACCTTATAAAAACAGGTTTTCGGTGCTAGAAGCCCCCGAAGAGGCGGGGGTATGGGGGGTTTGATGGT
>CAYGHB010000183.1:0-4005 GCA_964349375.1 uncultured Syntrophomonadaceae bacterium
ATTATCATTACCGTGCTGGTTTTTCTGTTTGCGATTATCAGTTTCTCTTTTAGCGATCAGGTAAGGCACCTGCTGCTTCTTCCAAGTCAGAGAAGCTACTTTGGCCTGGAGGCCAGAGGAATGGATTTGCAGCTGATCTTTCTGACTCCGACCGAGGCGCTGATGGCCAACCTGAAACTAGCCTTTATAACCAGCGCGACGGTTACCATGCCGATTATTCTCTATCAGCTGGTGGCCCTGATTACGGCAGCAGCCGGCATGGCCAGGCGGGCGGCCTTCGTTCTGGCAGTTATTATGTATTTTCTTTTTATTTTAGGTTTTTCTTTTGCCTATTTTGTGGTGTTGCCTTTTGCTCTAAACTTTTTTATCGGCTTTGCCGCCGCCGACCTGGTGCCCAATTTCAGCTTTGCCCGCTATATCTCTTTTACCACCTCTTTTCTCTTCTCCTTTGGTCTTGTCTTTCAGCTGCCTGTTGTATTCTGGTTTTTTGGTAGTATCGGTCTTGTCAATACTACTTTTTTAAGGCGCAACAGGAAGTTTGCCCTGCTCATCATCATAATTATCTCTGCTATCCTTACTCCTCCGGATGTCTTTTCCCAGGTGCTGATGGCTATTCCTCTAATGATGCTATACGAGCTTGGAATATTTATGGTTTACCTGGCCTGGCGTAAGAAACACCCTGCTGCAGAGGCAGAGTTGGAAGCAGAGTAACCTATTATTTGCTTTAATTGAAGCAATCATTTACATCAAAGCCCTCTACAAGAAAACTCGTAATTATCAATAATGCAGGGAATGATTATCTTTTTGTCGAAATGGACGATGGGCAAGGAACTGAAAGGCAGAAGATTTTATGAGAATAGCTGGGAATGGAGAATATAGGGGCGATACCCGCCATAAAAAGCCGCATGGCAGGGGTACGGTTACCTGGCCTGATGGCAGCAGTTACAGCGGCGAGTGGCAAAATGGCCTTTTCCACGGTGAGGGCGTTTTTGCCTGGCATAACGGCGATAAATATGAAGGCGGTTGGAAAGAAGACCTGATGCACGGGCAGGGTACTTACTACTTTGCCGACGGTCGAAAATACACCGGCGCCTGGCGCGAAGATCAGATGCATGGTTTGGGCACTTACTACTGGCCGGGCGGAGAAAAGTTCGAAGGCTACTTTAAGTATGGTTTATATAATGGGCGCGGTATCTACCACTGGCCCGATGGTCGTTTTTTTAAGGGGCGTTGGAAAAGGTCGTTGCGCAGTGGCCAGGGTTACATGAGTTGGCCTGACGGCAGAACTTATGATGGAAACTGGGAAGATGACCGAAAACAGGGCGAAGGGATCCAGACCTGGCCGGATGGCCGAAAGTACAGCGGTCAGTGGGTAGAAAACAAGATGGATGGCCGGGGGACTTTCTGTTTTGCTGATGGTTCCCGTTTTGAAGGATTATTTATGGATGGCAAATTTACGGCCAAAGGGAAATTTATCTTCCACGATGGATCTGATTATAAAGGGCCCTTGCTGCAAGGATTGCCACATGGTAAAGGCCAGGCTATTTATGCCGACGGCCGGGTCCTGAGCGCTTCATTTGCAGAGGGTAACCTCGAAGGTCCGGGTCAGCTCAGGTATCCTAATGGCATAAGTTATCAGGGAGAGTTAAAAGATAATCTGCCGCACGGAGAAGGCCTGTTAAAATTTGCCGATGGCTCCTGTTTTGAAGGGATTTTTATCAACGGCGTGGCAACGGGTGGCGGCCGGTTTTTGCCGGCAGACGGATCAACTTACAGCGGCGATCTTCGTCACGGTTTACCACACGGGTTTGGCCGCCTCGAGCGCCACGACGGCACCCTGATTGAAGGCAGGTGGCAGGATGGTTCTCTCTTCGGTTTTTCCCGGATATCTTTTAAGTCGCTGGGCAGTTATGCTGGAGAACAGGTTGGCGGTATTTTCCACGGTTGGGGCCGACGGGCCTGGGCCAACGGTCTTACTTACAGCGGGCGCTGGAAAAAAGGCAAACGCCATGGCTTTGGTAACCTAATCAGTCCCACCGGCGAGCGCTACAGCGGTAACTGGTTATTTGATCGCCGTCATGGCCGGGCACTTATCCAGGGTCCAGGCAAGCCGCTTAAGAATGGGTTTTGGTTTTTTGGCTTGGGCCCATTTAAGCTGAAAGATCTATAACTTGACGGCAATAAGAGGTTGCTGGTAGTCTTAAATGGAGAAACGCAAAGGAGACAGAGCTTATGATTGCCGAAAATGAACAAAAACTGTATGACCTCTTTGAAGAACTGGAGATCAGCTATACCCGTCATGAACATCCACCGGTTTATACCGTAGACGAAGCCAAGCAATACTGGCAGGGGATTGAAGGCGCCCATGCCAAGAACCTTTTTTTAAGAAACAATAAGGGCAATCAACACTACCTGATAGTGCTCGAAGAATCAAAAACAGCCGATCTGGCAGGGCTTTCTATGAAGCTGGCGGCAGGCAAACTGAGCTTTGCCTCCGAGCGCCGGTTAATGGATCACTTAGGCCTTGAAACCGGGGCGGTATCGCCATTTGGCCTGATTAATGATCAGCAAAAAGCCGTTAAAGTTGTGCTCGATCGAGATTTAGCCAAAACGGAACTGATTAACTTTCATCCCAATGTTAATACGGCAACGATCACCCTTTCGTATGGCGACTTCGAAAAATTTCTGGACCACTGTGGCAACGAAATCATCAAAATATAATAATTTGGCAATTGAGATTGCTCTGAGTTTAGTTGTTAAAGGAGGAGCGTCCGTGCAGGAGCTGAAAAGCATCCAGGGCTTTTTACAGCAGGTAACCAGCGCTTTTGCCGGCGTGGTTGATATCGAGATTGGCGTGATCAGCAAGGATTTGGAGGTAATCGCCGGAAGCGGTTATTTCGAAAAAGAAGTTGGCGCCATTTACGATGAAGGCTGTATGACCTACCGTATTCTTTCGTCACCAGACAATGACTCAATCTTTGTGGAAAATACCGCCCATGCTGTTTGCTGTAACGATTGCCATTACGCCGGCCAGTGCGATGTCCTGGCCTTTATGATGCAACCGATCACTTTTAACGGACATAAGATCGGCACCATATCGCTTCTGGCCCTCAACGAACAACACCGTCGCAAACTATTAAACCATTACGATAAAATGCAGGATTTCCTCAACAAGCTGAACAACATGATCTACATCTCCTTCAACGAAAAGAAGATGGAAGCCAGGGTTACCAGCCTGATGAACCAGTTTAAAGACGTAATCAATTCAGTTAACGAGGGAATTATCGCTATCAACCTGCAGGGCAGTATTACTAACATCAATAGGGCAGCCGGAGAGCTGCTGGGTTTGGAAGAGAAACTGAAGCAGGGGCATCATATTAAGACCCTCTTTCCCGACATTAACCTTGATCAGATAATCGACGGCAGCGAAGTCGATAGCGAACAGTACTACAGCAAAGAGCTGGTTTACAGCGGACCGGAGCGTAAAGATTTAAGTCTTTATTATAATGTGACACTCATGTATGAAGAAGGACGGGTTTCGGGGGCTGTTATCTCTTTCAAGCGCAGGGAAGAAGTGGAGGAGCTGGCCAACCGGATCCTGAAAGCCAACACCAAGAGCACTTTTTCCGGGATTATTGGCACCAGCACTGAGATTAACAATATCAAAAACAAAATGCAGCTGGTGGCGGCAACCGATTCTACGATCTTGATCCGGGGAGAAACCGGCACAGGTAAAAGCATCTTTGCCCGCGCTATTCATGAAGAAAGCCCCCGCTGTAGTAATCCATTTGTGGCGATCAGCTGTGCAGCAATCCCGGCCCCCCTGCTCGAATCAGAACTTTTTGGTTATGAAGAAGGAGCCTTCACCGGGGCGCGCAAGGGAGGAAAGCCAGGCAAATTTGAGCTGGCGCATAGCGGTACTATCTTTTTAGATGAGATCGGCGATATGCCGCTTGAATTTCAGGTTAAGCTGCTTAATGTAATTGAGAATAAAACAATCTCCAG
>CAYGHB010000184.1:0-3989 GCA_964349375.1 uncultured Syntrophomonadaceae bacterium
GTCTTAGGGTCTTTTAAATTCCCTCTCCCCTGAAGAAGGGGTCTTAGGGCCTTTTATAATTCCCTCTCCCCTGGGGGGAGAGGGTAAGGGTGAGGGGGCAAAGCATCCCGCCGTTACCCCTCTTTTTTGCTGAAAACCAGGCTTTCTTTTTCGTCCAAAGTGACAGCGACTGTATCGCCCGGCGTGATTTTGCCCATCAGCATCTCTTCCGAGATGCCGTCTTCCAGGCGGCGCTGGATCACCCGCCTGAGCGGGCGCGCTCCGAAGGTTGGATCGAACCCTTCCTTCAGAAGGATATTCTTAACCTCATCCGAGACCTCAATGTGAAGATTGTATTCCTCAATCCTGCGGTTCAATTCGCTGAGCATAATTTCCACGATCTGCCTGATATGCTCTTCATTCAGCGAATGGAATACAATCAGATCATCAACACGGTTCAAAAATTCAGGTCTGAAGGTTCGCTTCAACTCATCCATGATCCGTTCCTTCATCTTCTCGTAATCGGCTTCCTCTCCGGAGGCGCCGAAGCCGAGCACTGATTTATCCAGGAAGGTGGCGCCGACGTTCGAGGTCATAATCACCACGGTGTTGCGAAAATCAACGGTGCGCCCTTTGCCGTCGGTCAGGCGGCCATCTTCCAAGATCTGCAGCAGAACGTTGAATACGTCCGGGTGAGCCTTTTCCATCTCATCAAACAGCAGTACCGAGTAGGGTTTACGACGCACTTTTTCAGTCAGTTGACCGCCTTCTTCATAACCGACATAACCGGGCGGCGCACCGATCAGGCGGGCAGCAGTATGCTTCTCCATGTACTCGGACATATCAAGGCGAATAACCGCATTCTCATCGCCGAAAAGTGCCTCGGCCAGGGCCCGGCCCAGTTCGGTTTTACCGACCCCGGTCGGTCCCAGGAAGATAAACGATCCGATCGGCCGTTTTGGATCCTTCAACCCTGCCCGGGCACGGCGCACAGCTCGCGCTATCGAACGCACCGCTTCGTCCTGGCCGATCACCCGCTGATGCAGGATCTCTTCCAGCCGCAGCAACCGTTCTGATTCCTCTTCAGCCAGCCTCTTGGTGGGAATCCCGGTCCAGCTTGATACAATATAAGCTACATCTTCTTCGGTAACCTCTGCCAGATCGGAAGTGCCGACCTTCTGCTCCCACTCTTTCTTCTGTTCTTCCAACTCTTCTTTCAGCGTCTGTTCCTGATCACGCAAATCAGCCGCTTTTTCAAACTCCTGGTTGCGGACTGCGGCCTCTTTTTCGGTGCGCAGGGCGTAGAGTTTTTCTTCGACCTCTTTCAAATCGGTAGGCACCGTATAATTACGGATCCTGACCCTTGAGGCCGCTTCGTCAATTAAGTCGATCGCCTTGTCGGGCATGAACCGGTCCGCTATGTAACGGTCGCCCAGCCTGACAGCCGCCTCAAGAGCCTCATCGGTTATTTTTACCTTGTGGTGCGCCTCGTAACGGTCGCGCAGCCCTTTAAGGATTTCCATGCTCTCTTCTACAGTCGGCTCCCCAACCGTTATCGGTTGAAAACGACGCTCCAGGGCTGGATCTTTTTCGATATACTTACGATATTCATCCAACGTGGTTGCACCGATACATTGCAGCTCACCGCGAGCCAGGGCAGGTTTTAGGATGTTGGAAGCATCGATCGCCCCTTCAGCAGCTCCGGCCCCGATCAGGGTGTGCAGTTCGTCAATAAAGACCATCACGTTACCGGCCTGGCGCAGCTCGGTCATCAGCTTGCGCAGCCGTTCTTCAAATTCGCCGCGGTACTTGGTGCCGGCCACCACGGCGGCCAACTCGATCGTAACCAGGCGCTTGTCACGCAAGATTTCAGGCACCTGCCCTTCAATGATGCGCTGGGCCAACCCCTCAGCGATCGCCGTCTTGCCTACACCGGGTTCTCCGATCAGGCAGGGGTTGTTCTTGGTGCGGCGGCTTAAGATCTGAATCACCCTCTCGATCTCCATATCACGGCCGATTACCGGATCAAGCTTGCCTTCTTTCGCCAACCTGGTCAGGTCGCGACCGAAAGCATCCACCGTTGGGGTTTGCGGACCAGCTTTATCGCCTTCCGCTGCTCTGGCCACGCCCTCTTCGCCGCCCAGCAGGTGAATAACCTCCTTGCGGGCGCGCTTCAGATCGATACCCATGTTGGATAATACCTGGGCGGCAATCCCTTCGCCTTCGCGAATCAGGCCGAGCATCAGGTGTTCAGTGCCAACATAATTGTGGCCTAAATTCTGGCTTTCTTCAATAGCCAGCTCAACTACCCGCTTGGCCCGCGGGGTATAGCTGATACCCTGCTGGATCACCTTTTCACCCTTGGGGGTTATCCTCTCCACCTCGGCCCGGACCCTGCTTAAGTCAACGGACATCCCCTGCAGGGCCCGTGAAGCGATGCCTGAACCTTCGCGCACCAAGCCTAAGAGCAAGTGCTCAGTGCCAATAAAATTGTGGTTGAGGCGCTTAGCTTCCTCCTGGGCTAATACCAGGACCTGCTGCGCTCTCTCTGTAAACCTGCCAAACATAAACATTATCATTCACCTCTTTTTCCAGGTTACTTTTAATATCAAAACCATCTCCGTGACAAGGGGACGGGGACTTTGACACAGTTTTTTTACCCTATTTCATTATGCAGTTTTAAATTGCTTTAAGCGTAAATATTTATTAAATGGTTAGACAGAACTGTTTGCCTCATCTACTGCCGCCCAAAAGTGTGTCAAAGTCCCCGTCCCCTTGTCACGCTTTGCTTAAGTTTTTGTGTCGTTCGAGCGCTTTTTTGATTTGTGATGGCCGTTCAATATCGCGCTCGCTTTCGCTCAGTTCCCGTCCGGCTAAAAGCTGCAAGCAGGCCGGCCGGATTAAAACCAGCAGTTCATTTAAAAGCTGGTGATTGACGCTCTTGATCAGGCCAAGATCGTAGCCCAGTCTCAAATCGGAGAGCAGTTGGATAGCCTCCTGCGAACTGATCAACTGGGCATATTTTAAAAGCCCCAGGGCACGCCAGGCTTTGTCGGCCAGGCTGGCGCGCTGCTTGTCAAGCAGCATCTGCCTGGCCCCCTGCTCCTGTTCGATAACCTGGCGGATAATGCTGAAGAGGTTACTGATGATCTCCTCTTCACTCTGTCCCAAAGTAACCTGATTCGAAATCTGGACCAGGTTACCGATAATCTCCGTCCCCTCGCCATAAAGGCCGCGCACTGCCAGTCCAACCTGGGAAAGGGCCCCCAACAGGCGGTTAATCTGCCTGGTGCTGATCAGCGCCGGCAGGTGCAGCATCACTGACCCCCGCAGGCCGGTGCCGATATTGGTCGGACAAGCTGTCAGGTAGCCATAATGATCGTCAAAGGCGTAATCAAGCTCTTTTTCCAGCAGGTCATCGTAGCGGCTTGCTTCGCTCCAGGCTTCCTCAAGCTGCAGCCCTGGAAGGATAGCCTGGATTCGTAAATGATCTTCTTCATTGATCATAATACTGACCGCCTCATCATTGCGCAGCAGCAGTGCTCCATGTTTCGATTCGGCCGCCAAAAGGGGGCTGATCAAGTGTTTCTCCACCAGGGCATTCTTTTCCAATTCAGATAGAGTATCCATCGGCCAGTAACTGAAAGCAGAAAAATCATCAATGCCGGCAGCAACAGAGCTGACCTTGCTGATGACCGCTTCTGTC
Source organism: uncultured Syntrophomonadaceae bacterium (assembly GCA_964349375.1). Classification (GTDB taxonomy): domain Bacteria; phylum Bacillota; class Dethiobacteria; order DTU022; family DTU022; genus UBA993. The sequence goes on from CAYGHB010000184.1 coordinate 3,686, forward strand.
TCATGATCAGCTGCCAGACAGGGAAAAGTGAAACCCCTGATATTACGGGCTGCACGCACCCTTGTGCTGATTGCTATATCACTCTCGGGGCCGCTACCCTGCATCCAGCGGCTCATGCTAAACTGAACCTGTTTCAATGCTTTTCTCCTCCGTCTGTTTGTTCCTGCCTGATGTCTTCTTCCAGCGCTCTGATCCGGTCCCGCAGGATTGCTGCTTCTTCAAATTCTTCGTTGTTAATCTTCGCCTGAAGCTCTTCTTTAATCTGGTCTATTTCACGCACCGCTTTTACCCGGTCCTGGATCTT
>CAYGHB010000185.1:0-2253 GCA_964349375.1 uncultured Syntrophomonadaceae bacterium
ATCGATATAAAGATGTTATAGCGGGCACAGCGAAAGGATTTGACTCCCTCTCCCTTGAGGGGAGAGGGGCGGGGTGAGGGTGAAGCTTTGAGCAAGCAAGCTGCCGATATTAAAATCTTAGGAATCGAAACCTCCTGCGATGAGACTGCTGTTGCCATAGTTGAAAACGGCAACCGCATCTTAAGCAACATCATCTCCTCCCAGGTAGAGCTGCATGCCCGTTACGGCGGGGTGGTGCCCGAAATCGCATCCCGCCAGCACCTCCTGCTGATCAACTCCCTGATCGACGATGCTTTGTCAGAAGCAAAGCTGACCTTAAAAGATCTGCAGGCCATTGCTGTCACCCATGGCCCCGGACTGGTCGGCGCCCTGCTGATCGGGGTGGCAACGGCCAAAGCCCTGGCTTATGCAGTGCGCTTACCGTTAATTGCCGTCAACCACCTGCAGGCTCACCTCTATGCCAACTACTTAAGCGGCGCCCCGCTAATCTATCCGGCCGTAATTCTCATCGTATCCGGCGGCCATACGGAGCTTCTGCTCAAATTGAACCCCGGGGAAAGCATCAGCCTTGGCTGCACCCGCGATGACGCTACCGGCGAAGTTTACGACAAGGTAGCCCGTGTTCTTGAGCTGGGTTACCCCGGAGGCCCGCTGATCGAAAAGCTGGCCCGCCAGGGCAATCCGGAGGCAATAGAATTCCCCCGGGCCTGGCTCGATAGCGATTCGCCCTACGATTTCAGCTTTAGTGGTTTAAAAACAGCGGTCATCAATCATCTCTACCACTCCCGCCAACGCTCCGAAGAGATCAATCTGCCCGATTTAGCCGCTTCATTTCAGGAAGCCCTGGTAGAAGTATTGGTTGAAAAAACAACAAAAGCAGCTGCTGTGCACCAGGCAAAACTGGTCATGCTGGCCGGCGGAGTCTCTTCCAACAGCTACCTTCGTAAACGCCTGCATGCAAAACTGGCCGGGGAACTACCTGAAACAGTTTTGCACAGTCCGCCACCTGAGCTTTGTACCGATAACGCAGCAATGATCGCCGCCGCTGCCTATCCCCGTTACCTGGCCGGAGATTTCGCGCCCCTAAACCTCAATGCCCATCCCGGACTGGGAACTGGTTTATAATAATCAGTATGCAAAAATATTACGTTAACTACTTCTTCAACCTGTTCATAAAGTCTTGTTTGGGCTTAAATGTTACTCAAAGGCTGTGGATAACCCTGTGCATAGTGTGGATTACTTTTAATGGAATTCCCTCGAGGTAAGTAATACAGGCGTTTTGAAGACTAAAACCCCTGTTCAAGTTACATAATAAGTTGACTAAAAACTTTTCCTGTTTTCAAAAACTTCCAGAAATTCAGCAGCAGTAATAATGTTAATGTGCATATATTTTCTCAGTGTTAGTAAATGTTTTCGATCGCCGGTTACAATATAGTTTGCATTACTTTCCGAAGCGCATTCAAGGATCCGATTGTCTGTTTCGTCAGTTTTTATTTTACTGATTAGGCAAGTAGGGGTAATAAGGATAGAAATATCTCTGATAAACTGGTCTGCATATTCCACCTGCTGATTTGTCCAGTTAAATTTATTTCTCAGAACGCCGGCTACTTCTGCAATTATCGCATGTGAAGTATATAGAGCTATTTTCTCTGCTGCCGCCAATTTAATAATGGATTCAGGCTTACCATCGAATAGAATAGCGGAAATATAAATATTAGTGTCGATAACTATTCTAAGCATTTAACTCCTATTACGATAATCATGAATGATCTTTTCCAGCTCATCTTCATCAGCTAAATTATAAACTTGAACTGTTTGTTCACCCCAGGATCTTAAACGAGCCCAGCGTTCACGTTTGGTAATATATTCGCGAAGTATTTCTCTGGCTAACTCAGCTTTGCTTTTATTCTCTTCCGCTGCCAGATCATCAACTGCTGTGTATAATTCTTCCGGCAGGGAGATGTTTAAAATTTTTCTGCCCATCTTTTACACCTCTGTAACAATATTTGTTACAGATATTATAACCGGTTATCTATTGACGATCAAGATAGATCATGCTTTTGTTTGCTTACAGCTACTTTGTTATAATTGAGCAGGGCTTAACGGATAGGCAGGCTTAAAGAGCCAATATATTTTGTAGCCGATTAAAATACTTATTACATCATCTGCCTAATTTAGAAGGGAGAACCGGGATTGAAGGTAGTATGGAGCTAATTGAAAGCAGAATAGTCGAGGTGTTTACATGTCAATATT
>CAYGHB010000185.1:2353-3958 GCA_964349375.1 uncultured Syntrophomonadaceae bacterium
CAACCCTGAGCTGGCAGAAGCAAAACAGCGCGGCATTTTACTCTGGCACCGCTCAGAACTGTTGGCTGCCCTCTTAAACAACTCTTTTAGCATTGCCGTTGCCGGGGCGCACGGCAAAACTACTACGACAGCCATGTTGGCGCTGCTCCTTGAGGCAGGGGGACTCGACCCTACCGCGGTAGTCGGCGGCGTGGTGCCGGCCTTTAAAAGTAATGCCCGTTTAGGCAGTAGCGCCTACCTCGTAGCCGAAGCTGATGAAAGCGACAGCTCTTTCACCCGTTATTACCCCCGCCTGGCAATAGTGGCTGGTGTTGAACCTGACCACCTTGAACATTACAATAATGACTATGCCCTTTTACAACAGGCCTATGCCGATTTTCTGTCCCACCTGCCGGCAGAAGACGGCATTGCCGTCCTTAATGCCGATGACCCTGCCCTGCGCCTGCTGGGTGCTGAACTTAACTGCCGCGTAGTCTATTACAGCGCAGCTCAGGAAGAAATTTCGCCTGCTGTTAATGTTGTAAACGGCGATAATGGTGATGTCGATTTATCCCGATCAGCCATTGCTGACTTTGAACAACGCCCGGCAAAACAAGACGCTGCAATGCCTTCGCACAAAACTTGCGAAAAAAACGGGCTAAGCTATCCGGCTGCCAAACCCGGCAGAAACGCTTCCCTTGCCGAGTACAGAGCTGTCAATATCTTTCTTGAGCCTAACCGCTGCCGTTTTGATCTGGCTCACAGAGCTGAAGTCATCGCTCCCGCTGTAACTATCGGTGTGCCCGGCCTCCATAATGTCAGCAATGCAACCGCTGCCTTTGCTGCCGCTGCCTGCCTCGGTCTCGATCCGGCCGCCTTAACATCTGCCTTAGCGCAGTTTACCGGGGTTGGCCGCCGCTTTGAGCTGATTGGTGAAGTTAACGGCATTACTGTCATGGACGACTACGCCCACCATCCGACCGAGATCCGCGCTACCTTAAAGGCTGCCCGCCTTTCCGGACGCCGCGTGCTCTGCCTCTTTCAGCCGCATCGCTACAGTCGCACCGCTGCCCTGTTTGAGGAATTTGCCTCAGCCTTTATTGACTCTGACCAGCTCTTCTTACATGCTATTTATTTCGCCGGTGAGACGCCACTGCCCGGCATCACTGCAGCCGCCCTAGCTACCCGTATCAGCGAACTTAATCCAGCGCTCACTGTAACTCAAAACGATGACATCTCCGCCCTGGAAGAAGCAATCGCCGCCACTGCCCGGCCCGGCGATCTGATCATCACTATGGGCGCCGGCGATATCACTTATTCTGCTTCTCGTATCTTAAATCTCCTCGGAGTTCGGCATGTGTTATAATTAATAAAAATCTGTAGAGGTGAGTGTTATTAAAAATCAATATACTGCAATTATAAAAAAAGAAGATGAGTGGTGGATTGGGTGGATTGAAGAAATACCAGGTGTTAATTGTCAGGAAGCAAGCCGGGATGAGCTAATGATGAGCTTGAAAACAACCCTGGCAGAAGCCATTGAATTTAACAGACAAGATTCGCTTTTACATGCAGGTAATAGTTATGAAGAAGAAAAAATTGCTTTATGAACAGGTTGGATCTACTAAG
>CAYGHB010000186.1:0-3907 GCA_964349375.1 uncultured Syntrophomonadaceae bacterium
CGGCGCTGGCGATGGCTTCTACGGCATCAAATCCGGCTTCTTTGGCCCGTCTGGCCGCTTCGCCAAAGCTTTCGATCACCATAACGATATCTTCGAGGGTCATTTCCCGCGGCGTTTCCTTCGTTAACCGTGAAGCGATAGCCGAAGGGGCGGCCGGTTGCTGACCGCTCATCATGCTGTGCGTGTAACGCCCCGCCTGGTAAAGCTGGGCTGCTACGGCTGCGCCGGAGGCCTTCAACCTGGTGGTAAACTCTCTTAAACCGGAAACAAATTTATCATCGTGTAAGCCGACCATCATCGGGCCCGGACCGAGCAGGTCTATAGTGCAGCCGCCTAAAGTGATCAATCCGGCGCCGCCTAAGGCCCGGTCTTCGTAGAAACGGATTAACCTTTCATTAACCACGCCTTCCGGTGTATAGCAAAGATGCATCGCCGGCATGGCAATCCGGTTTTTTAATTCAAGATTTCCTATTTTTATCGGTTCAAACAGCTTCATCATATTCGCTCCTTCAGGGTTTGGATAATAGTCCAGTTTTAATTCTACGCAGCTCAGTAATTTGCCTTTTTTTATCTCGATTAAGGGCAGGAAATAGTTTAATTGTCTTGAACTTCTTAGGGGGAGGCGATTTTGTTGACGAATAATCCACTGCAACTACTGCTCAATCCCCGTTCAATCGCTACGGTTGGCGCCGGTAATAACCCCTTGAAAATGGGTGCTATACAGGCGCTAAGTATCGTAAAAGACGGATTTCCCGGTAAATTTTATCCCATTCATCCCACAGAAGAAAAAGTATTTGGTTATAAAGCTTATCCGTCAGCTTTTGATCTGCCGGAGGCGCCGGATCTGGTAATGTTCGTTCTGCCCGCGCCGCTGGTTGTTAAAATCATGGAAGACTTTGGAAAGATTGGCACCAGAAGGGCCATAGTTATTACTGCCGGTTTCCGTGAAATTGGCGATGAAGGAAAACACCTGGAAGAAAGGCTAAAAGAGATTGCCACAAGATACGGAATCAGGTTTCTCGGGCCCAATTGCATGGGGATTATCAACAGCGAACTGCCTTTAAATGTTACTGTTTGCCCCTTAAGCGGGAAACCCGGCCTTTTGGGGATGGCTTCACAGAGTGGGACCTACATAACCCAGACATTGCCCTATCTGCAGCAAAAGGGCATTCGCTTGGCCAAGGCAATCAGCGTTGGCAACGAGGCTGATCTTGACCTGACTGACGCTCTTGAATACCTGGGCACAGATCCACAGTGTAAAGCGATTGCTCTCTATATAGAAGGTTTGAAGAATGCCGGCCGCTTTCTCGATGTAGCCAGGAAGGTGACTGCCCAAAAACCGGTAATAGCACAGTACGTGGGTGGATCTGATGCCGGAGCCAGGGCCGGATCGAGCCATACCGGGGCTCTTGCCGGACCGGACTATCTCTACGACGGCCTTTTAAAGCAGGCTGGTATCTTGCGCGTCGATTCGGTGGAGGAACTTTACAACCAGGGGTGGATGCTGGCCAGTCAGCCGCCGCTGAAAGGCAACAGAATTGCTGTCTTGACCAACTCGGGTGGCCCCGGAACAGCAATTTCACACACCTGTAATGCCGGGGGGCTTGAAGTTCCAACTTTCTCGGAAAAGCTGCAGGCGGAAATCCGTCAATATTTGCCGCCGCACGGCGCAGCGGGAAACCCTGTTGATTTAACCTTTCATATGGATGCGGAAGTAATCAGCACTATTTTGCCGGAGCTGCTCTTAAAGAGCGGTGAAGTTGACGGAATGGTAGTGCATGGCCTGATGGGAACCGGTTTTATGAAAGCGATTCACCCTCATGTCCAGGAGCTATTTGGCGGGATTAGCGCCGCTGATTTCGTCAGCCAGTTTGGACGGGATCTAACCGACTCCCTTTCTGTTTTTGATCGTTACGATTTGCCGGTCGCGCTTTCTTCATTTTTTGGCAGGGAAGACAATTTTACTGATGCTTACCGGGAGAAGGGCATTCCTGTCCTTGATGGACCGGAAAAAGCGGCCAGGTCTATGCTGGCTCTTCACCGTTACCGGTTGGTCAGGCAGCGGGCAGAGTATCGGCCTGCCCCTTTGCCGCCGGTTTCGGTCGTCGCATCACAACTGATCAAAGGAGCGCTTGAAGCGGGTCGTAATGTGCTTGACGAATACGAATCGAAGCAGTTACTGGCTGCTTATGGTGTGCCCACTGTTCAGGAAATCTTAACCCATTCGGAAGAAGAGGCAGTGGAGGCGGCTGTTACAATCGGCTATCCTTTGGCAATCAAAGGCTGTTCTGCAAAATTTGCCCATAAAACCGGCAAGGGTTTAATTCATTTAAATGTCGGGAAAGAGGAAGAGGTGCGCGAGGCTTGCCGGGCGGTGATGGAGGCTGCGGGGCAGGAGATACCGCTGCTGGTGTCGAAAATGATCAAAGGCGACCGGGAGCTGGTGGCCGGTATGATAAGGCATTCTTCCTTCGGAGCCTTTGTGCTGTTTGGGCTCGGCGGCATCCTGGCAGAGGCGCTTAAAGACAGGACCTTTCGCCTGGCTCCGCTTAACTCTACGGAAGCAAAAGAGATGCTGCAGGATATCAGGGCCAGAGAACTTCTCGACTCTTACCGCGGGATGCCCGCAATCGATCAGGAAGAGTTGGCCTTTCTGCTGCAGGCGGTTGGCAACTTAAGCCTGCTCCACCCGGAGATTGCAGAAATTGATCTCAATCCGGTTATGATCAGCGGATCAAAACCGGTAGTGGTTGATGCTCTCGTGATCTTAAATGATCTTAAGTAGTAACCAACTGATCCAGTGAAACAATCGCTTAAGCCGATCAGGAAGCAGGTGGTTAGAATGTCCAAAATAGAGGTTCTGGCTTTTGGTAAGCTCCATTTTCTTTTTTCTGAACGCAATTGGCCCATCCCGATGGCCTATGAGTTGGAAAAGCCGGTCACCGCTGATCAGTTGCGCTTAGAACTTGACATTCCGGCAGAAGATGTTGAAGTGGTTTTCATTAACCGGCTGCTGAAACCGATATCAACTTTGCTTAAACCCGGAGACCGGATTGCTTTTGTTCCGCATGGTGTGCCCAGTATTCACCGCTTTAACCTTGGGTTTTACGAAGTCCGGGAAGAGCATAAGAAAGAAGTTGACGGCTGATGTGCGGACGCTTTGCCCTGGTTACCGAGAAACATATCCTGGAAATGCTCTTCGAGCTTGACTATTCCTTTAATTTTGAACTAAAGCCACGTTTCAACATAGCTCCTTCCCAACAGGTACCTGTGGTGAGGCTTTCATCTGCAGAAGAAAAACGCGAGCTGGCTCTTTTAAAGTGGGGGCTAGTCCCTTTCTGGGCCAAGGATCAAACGATCGGTAACCGCCTGATCAATGCCCGCGCCGAAACTGCCCGTGAAAAACCGGCTTTCCGCGACGCCTATAAAAAGAGACGCTTGCTTGTTCCGGCCAGTGGCTTTTATGAATGGAAAAATGAAGCCGGCGGCAAACAACCTTACTTCATCACAGCAAAAAGTAAGGAACTGATTTCCCTGGCCGGACTCTGGGAAAGATGGGGTAAGGGAACTGAACAGCCGCTTGAAACCTTTACTATCCTAACAACCGAACCGAATACCCTTGTTGCTGAACTACATAACCGGATGCCGGTGATTATCCCCCCGCAATCATTTGGTGCCTGGCTTGATCCCCTGACAGGGGAGGATCACCTGCAGCAACTTCTGAAGCCCTACCCTGAGGATCAACTTTACTATTATCCCGTTTCCCGCCTGGTGAACAAGCCGACCAACGATTTTCCTGAACTGATTGAATCTCTATAATGCCACTTAAGCAATTGCCGGATTGGTAAAACCTCAGGCATTCCGCAAATGATCTTTGATAATCACAGAAAGTCCAAGTGCATTGGGG
>CAYGHB010000187.1:0-3907 GCA_964349375.1 uncultured Syntrophomonadaceae bacterium
ACGGTGTTGTGGTTGGCGCCTTTTCCCTGCAGCGTTTCTGGCCTTTGCCCCTGGTGGCCCTGATGGTCGCTGTGGTTGCCCAGTCCGAGATCGTCGGCGTCAACATGCCACAGTGGTGGCCGGTCTTAAAATCGACACTACAGCCCGGTGAGGGGCAGAACCTGCAGTATATGCTGATTCCCGTTGCCGCCGGGCTTGGCTACGCCGACCTGGCGCTGACCTCAACCCCGCGTGAACGCAGCGCCTTTTCAGCAAAATGGTTGGCCCTTTACAGCGCAATTCTCCTGGCGGTGGCCATTGCCGCAGAGTACTGGCCACTGTTAGTTGTCCCCGGTGTTTTCTTTGCGCCGCTGGGCCACGAACTGCTTATTCTTTACGGTAATATGCGTGAAGAAAAGGCTGCGCCACGATACGGGCAGGAGGCGGAGGGTGTGCAGTTGATGTTGGTTATACCGGACAGCGCTGCCGCTGAAGCCGGCCTGCTCACAGATGACCTGATCTGCCGGGTAAACGGTGATCCTGTCAGCAGCAGCACCGAACTGTTGAAGGCCATAGAAGAAAGCTATTTCCTGGTGCTGCTCGAGGGTAAACGGGGCTCTGATCAGTTTTCGTATGTTTTGAAGAAAAGGCTTGCTGAAACAGAAAGAGCTGATATTCCTTTTACGCCGGGAGAACAGGAAAGTTTTGTTCATAACCCGTTGCACCGCTCGGCAGCGTTGGGGATGATCCCGGTGCCGGCTGCCGATTCGCATGTGTATGCAGAAATCAGGAAGCCCGATCCCCTGGGGCGGATGAAAGAGCTTTCAAATCGCTTAAAGGCCTTTTTCCTGAAATTTTTAAAAAACTGATCCACTTTGGTGTTTGATCAAATGTCGAAGGGAGGGTCCCCATGTTTGCTGCCGCATTGGCTGCTTTTCTCACTGTATTTGTAGCCGAGTTTGGCGATAAAACCCAGCTGGTTTCACTCTCCATGGCCTGCCGCTACCCGCCGCTGCAGGTCCTGGCCGGCGCTATGGCCGCCCTGGCTGTAGTGATCGGCCTGGCGGTGGCTGTAGGCGGTTTTCTTTCTGCCTATCTGCCTCACACCCTGATTGCCATTATCTCCGGCCTGGTGTTTATAGTCATGGGTATCCTCAGTTACCGCCGCCAGGACAAGGCCGACGAAGAATGCAGCGGGCGTGACGGTTTTGTCCAGACCATGATCATGGTTTTTGTGGCCGAATTCGGGGATAAAACCCAGCTGGCTGCCATGTTCCTGGCCGCCGGGCTCGGTTACCCCTTGGCTGTTTTCGGCGGGGCGATGCTGGCTATGTTTTTCAACCACCTGATTGCTGTCTACATCGGCAGCCGTTTCATATCCAAACTTGACCCCCGCTACTTAAAGATCGGCACGGCAGTGCTCTTTTGCCTGGTTGGCCTGGCGATGATTTTCTCGGAAGGCCTGCCGCCCCTCTTTAGTTGATTCACTGCCGCCACCTGACTTAAGCAGCGGCTGATCTGTGCTATAATAGAAGCTGTTGGAGGTGGGACAGTGGCCGAAAACGGCATCTTCAAAATCAAGGCGGATTACCGGCCCTCCGGCGATCAGCCTGAAGCAATAGAAGCCCTGGTGCAAGGTTTGCGCCGGGGCTGTAATTACCAGACCCTGCTTGGGGTAACCGGCTCGGGTAAAACTTTTACCATTGCCAATGTCATTGAAAGAGTGCAGCGCCCGACACTGGTGATGGCGCCGAATAAAATTCTCGCCGCCCAACTTTGCAGCGAATTCAAAGAACTTTTTCCCGATAACGCGGTGGAGTATTTTATCAGCTACTACGATTATTACCAACCGGAAGCGTACTTACCCTCAAGCGATGTCTATATCGAGAAAGATTCATCGATCAACGATGAGATTGATAAGCTGCGCCACTCGGCAACCAGTGCCCTGCTGGAGCGGCGTGATGTGGTGATTGTTGCTTCTGTATCCTGTATTTACGGACTTGGCTCCCCCCAGGAGTATATGGAACAGGTCCTTTCGCTGCGCTTAGGCATGCAAATCAGCCGCGACACTATTATTGAGCGTCTCGTCGATATCCAGTACCAGCGCAACGAGATCGACTTCCACCGGGGCACCTTCCGGGTAAGGGGCGATGTGGTTGAAATTATTCCCGCATCTTTTTCCGAGGCAGCGATCCGGGTAGAGCTGTTCGGCGATGAAATTGAGAAGCTGCGTGAGATCGATTTGGTCAGCGGTCGGGTCAGCGGCGAAAGAGCGCATGTGGCTATTTTCCCGACCACCCATTACGTGACCGCTCCCGATCAGCTGCAGCGGGCGATCGGTGACATCGAGGCCGAACTGCAGGAACGCCTGGCCTATTACCGCGGCCGCGACCGGCTGCTCGAAGCCCAGCGTTTAGAACAGCGCACCAACTACGACCTGGAGATGCTGCAGGAGATCGGGTTCTGCAGCGGCATCGAAAACTATTCGCGCCACTTAGACGGTCGCCCGCCCGGCAGCAGGCCTGCGACCCTGATCGATTACTTCCCTGAAGACCTGCTGGTGGTGATCGATGAATCACACATCACTGTTCCCCAGATCAACGGGATGTACCGCGGTGATTTTTCGCGCAAGAACAATCTGGTGGAGTACGGGTTCAGGCTGCCCTCGGCCTTAGATAACCGCCCGCTGCGCTTTGATGAATTTGAGGGCCTGGTCGGGCAGGCTATTCTGGTCTCGGCCACTCCGGGCCCCTGGGAGCTCGAGCAGAGCGCTGCAGTGGTGGAACAGATTATTCGTCCCACCGGGCTGGTTGACCCTGAAGTTGAGGTGCGTTCGGCCACTGGCCAGGTGGATGACCTGTACGGTGAAATCAGGACCCGGGCGGAAAAAAGCCAGCGGGTGCTGGTGACGACGATGACTAAGCGGATGGCTGAAGATCTGACCGATTATTACCGCAACATGGGGATCAGGGTGCGTTACATGCATTCCGATATCGATGCCATTGAACGGATGGCAATCCTCAGGGGGCTGCGCCTCGGCGAATTTGATGTTCTAGTCGGGATCAACCTGTTGCGCGAAGGTCTTGATTTGCCGGAGGTGACCCTGGTGGCGATCCTCGATGCAGATAAGGAAGGGTTTTTGCGCTCCGATCGGTCGCTGATTCAGACCATCGGTCGCACCGCCCGCAATGTTGAAGGCCGGGTGATCATGTACGCCGAGGAGAGAACGCCCTCGATGCAGCGGGCGATCGAAGAAACTGAACGCCGCCGCAGCCGGCAGGTTGCCTACAACGAGGAGCACGGCATTGTGCCGCAGACGATCGTTAAGCCGGTCTACGGGCTGATCGAGGCCACGGCCGTCGCCGAGGAAGAGGGCCGCTACTTAGATGATCAGTATAAGAAAATGCCTGCCGCCAAGCGCCGCAAAACGATCGAAAAAATACGTAAAGAGATGCTCCAGGCATCAAGGGAGCTGGCTTTCGAAAGGGCAGCAGAGCTGCGCGACCTGATCTTTGAACTGGAAAAACAGGCTTAAAAGAGATTGATCAGCGATTGAGGTGGAGCTATTGACTGCAGGAGAAATCATTATTCGCGGGGCCAGGGAGCACAACCTGAAAAATGTTAACCTGACCCTGCCGCGTAATAAACTAATCGTCTTTACAGGTTTAAGCGGTTCCGGAAAATCGTCGCTGGCTTTTGATACGATCTATGCCGAAGGGCAGAGGCGTTATGTGGAATCGCTATCGGCTTATGCCCGCCAGTTTTTGGGGCAGATGGATAAACCGGATCTTGATCAAATCGAGGGGCTTTCCCCGGCGATCTCTATCGACCAGAAGACCGCCTCGCGGAACCCGCGTTCCACGGTCGGCACGGTAACAGAGATTTACGACTACATCCGCCTGCTTTACGCCCGCATCGGGCACCCCTA
>CAYGHB010000188.1:0-3907 GCA_964349375.1 uncultured Syntrophomonadaceae bacterium
AGTGGGCGGCGAAATTTACTTTGAAGATTGCTACCAGGGTAACCCGCTGGTCAATGCGATGTGTGTAGGGATTATGCCTCAGGAGCGGCTTGTTCTCGGAAAAGCAGTTGGAGAAGGCAACCTGGTAGTATTGGTCGGAGCCCGCACAGGGCGTGATGTTATGCACGGTGTTACTTTTGCTTCGGAAGAACTTTCGCAAGAGTCCGAAGAAAGGCGCCCAGCGGTACAGGTTGGAGATCCATTTCTCGGCAAACTGCTGCTGGAAGCAACTCTGGAAGCAATTGAGAAGAAACTGGTTGTCGGCGTCCAAGACCTTGGAGGAGCAGGGTTAAAAGCAGCACTGCCGAGGCGGGCATAGCGCTTCAAGAGATCGGTCTGGTACAGGGTGATCTAATGAAAATCACCGACGGTGAGAATGTACTGGTCGAGTTAAAATTAGCCCAGATGGAGAAAGCATACGGGGAGGTCTTTACATGGATTATGGAATAGTTGCGCAGCGTCAGGGAAAGTTGCGTGATGCGTGCGGGGTTTGCGGTGGCTATGCCAAGGATCAACCGCTTGCTTATCTGACCTGTTTTGCTCTCTATGCCCTGCAACACCGGGGCCAGGAAAGCGCCGGTATCGCGGCCGGTCCTGGTGAAGGGCGCAAAATATGGCTTAAAAAAGGCATGGGGCTTGTTTCGGAAGTCTTTCCGGACAGCGCAGATTTAAAAGGTGTAGTCAGCAAACTGACAGTTGGTCATGTTCGCTATTCCTGCGGTCAAGAGGGCAGGAACCCAGAAAATACCCAGCCGCTTAAGTTACGCTATCGTTATGGTGAGCTGGCGGTGGCCCATAACGGACACCTGCTTAATGCTTTGGAGTTGCGGGCTGAGCTGGAGGAACAGGGGGCGATTTTCCAGACCGATACCGATTCAGAGCTGTTGGCCCACATGGTGGCGCGCCAGGGTAGCGAACAACTTGAAGATGCCCTGGCGGCAGTAGTTCCCCGCCTGAAAGGAGCATTTGCTTTTATCGTCACCGATGGTCGTAAAGTAGTCGGGTTTCGTGACGGATATGGTTTCAGGCCTCTTTCGCTGGGGGCATTAAAGGGCGGAGGGTACTTTTTGGCTTCTGAAACCTGCGCCTTTGACACCATCCAGGCTACTTTTATACGTGATCTGGAACCAGGCGAAATGGTGATCTTAGATACCGATGGTGAAAAGAGCAGGCAGGTCATCAAGCCGGAACATTCCCGCCTCTGCATCTTTGAATATATTTACTTCGCCAGACCCGACAGCAATTTGCAGGGCAAAAATGTTCACCTGGTCAGGCGCGAGTTGGGCAGAAGGCTGGCCCGGGAACACCCGGTAGAAGCGGATATCGTTTCCGGAGTGCCCGATTCCAGTATTGCCGCCGCTTCTGGTTTTGCCGAAGAAGCAGGTCTTCCCTACGAAATGTCGCTGGTAAAAAACCGCTACATCGGCAGAACCTTCATCAAGCCGACCCAGAAAATGAGGGAAGAGGGAGTCGATCTGAAACTTAATGCGGTTCAAAAGATTGTCGAAAACAAGCGGGTGGTACTGGTCGATGATTCGATTGTGCGTGGCACAACGAGCCTGAAGCTGATCAATATTATGCGGCGGGCCGGAGCCCGTGAAGTTCACTTAAGGATCAGTTCGCCACCGGTAACCGGATCCTGTTATTATGGAATCGATATTCCCGATGCTAAGGATCTGATCGCTTACAATCGTTCACCGGCAGAGATTCCGGCTCTGGTTGGCGCTGATTCTGTCGGTTATTTAAGCCTTGAAGAAGCTTATGCTGCAGTAGGTCTGCCGGGCAGTAAATTATGCAGCGGTTGCTTTGACGGCGATTATCCGGTATTGCCTTAGGGTCAGCTTTTATATAAAGTATAACGTGAAGAATAATTGATGGAGGATGATAGAAATGGATTATTTAATGTATGTTGCACCGGCTTGTGCTTTGGTTGCACTTGTTTTTGCCCTTATCCTATGGTTTCAAATGAGCAAGGCCGAAGCAGGCAATGAACGGATGCAGGAAATTGCAGCCGCCATTCATGAAGGCGCCATGGCTTTCATGAAAAGAGAATACACTTACCTGGCAGTCTTCGTTGTGGTTCTAACAATTGTGTTAGGTTTTGCCATCAACCCTCTGACAGCGCTTAGCTTTGTAATCGGCGCCGTCCTTTCTGCAACCGCTGGTTACATCGGGATGACCGTAGCCACAAGCGCCAATGTGCGGACTGCCCACGCAGCCCGCACAGGAATCAACCCGGCTTTGACTGTTGCTTTTTCCAGTGGCACGATCATGGGCATGATGGTCGCCGGCTTAGGCTTGCTCGGCCTGGGCGTTTTATACCTGTTTATTCGTGATCCGGCCGTCATCAACGGCTATGCCCTTGGTGCCAGTTCAATTGCCCTTTTTGCCCGTGTTGGTGGCGGTATTTATACCAAGGCCGCCGATGTCGGCGCCGATCTGGTTGGCAAGATTGAAGCGGGTATACCTGAGGACGATCCCCGCAATGCCGGAGTTATTGCCGATAATGTGGGAGATAATGTCGGTGATGTTGCCGGTATGGGGGCCGACCTCTTCGAATCATATGTTGGGTCGATGATCGCCACGATGACCCTTGGCGTGGTCCTTTACGGCTTCGGTGGCACTATACTGCCGCTGCTCGTGGCCTCAATCGGTATCCTGGCATCTGTGTTTGCCTATTTCTTTGTCCGGGCCAAGGATGGAGTGCGCCTGGGCGCAGTGCTTGAAAGAGGCATCTGGATCAGCGCCCTGGTCGTGCTAGTCGTCTCCTTCTTTGTTGTTCGGTCATTTGTAGCCCAGGGAGTTTTCCCTGATTTAGGCCCCTTCTATGCTGTCGTAGCCGGTCTATTAGCTGGGGTAATCATCGGACGGATTACGGAGTACTATACTTCAGACCACTATAAACCGGTCCAGGATATTGCCAAAGCTTCTCAAACCGGTCCGGCAACGAACATTATCAGCGGCCTGGCTGTTGGGATGAAAAGTACTGTTTACCCGACTCTGACCATTGTGGCCGCAATATTAGTCTCCTTTCATTTTGCTGGAATCTACGGCATTGCGATCTCTGCTGTTGGCATGCTGGCAACGGTTGGCATGACCGTGGCTGTTGATGCTTACGGCCCGGTAGCCGATAACGCCGGCGGGATCGCCGAAATGGCTGAACTTGAGCCGGAGGTGCGCAAAATAACCGACCAGCTTGATTCGCTTGGCAATACCACAGCGGCAATCGGCAAAGGTTTTGCGATCGGGTCTGCGGCTTTAACCGCCCTGGCCCTCTTTACAGCCTATGCCCAGGTAGCCGAACTGAGCGTTATTGACATCACCAGCGCCAGGGTTATTTCCGGGCTGCTGATTGGTGGGATGCTAACCTACTTTTTTACCTCAAGAACTATGGAAGCAGTAGGGAACGCTGCCTTTTCTTTGATCGAAGAGATTCGCCGTCAATTCAAAGAAATACCAGGATTAATGGAAGGTAAAGCCCGTCCCGAATATGCCCGCTGTGTTGACATCAGCACCAAGGCAGCCTTAAAAGAAATGGTAATCCCTGGTCTAATGGCGGTAGTCGTTCCGCTTGCTGTCGGAATGATTCCATTTCTTGGTCGCGAAGCCCTGGGCGGACTGTTAGCAGGAGCCCTGGTTACCGGTGTATTGCAGGCTATTAATATGGCCAATGCCGGAGGAGCCTGGGATAACGCTAAGAAGTTTATCGAAGCAGGTAACTTAGGCGGCAAGGGTAGCGAGTCGCACAAGGCTGCAGTAGTTGGTGATACCGTAGGCGACCCCTTTAAAGATACGGCCGGTCCCTCTCTGAATATCTTAATTAAGCTGATGAGCATTGTGGCGCTGGTCTTTGCGCCGCTCTTTTTCT
>CAYGHB010000189.1:0-3904 GCA_964349375.1 uncultured Syntrophomonadaceae bacterium
CCCCAATGCACTTGGACTTTCTGTGATTATCAAAGATCATTTGCGGAATGCCTGTACCGGTTATTTTATACATTGATCAGGCGCTGTCACTCCCGCCAATACTCCGGCCGGTCGAGAAACCCGGCACACTGCACCTTACCCTTCACCCTGCCTATTATGCCCGGTTTTAATTCCTGAACCATCCATGCACCGGCAACTTCTTCCGGAATCGGGTAAGGGGCTTCAAAACCAGGCAGCCCTGCAGGAATAAAACCGCAGCGGGGATAATAATCGGGGTGACCAAGAACAAAAACCAGATCAGTTCCTGACTCTGAAAGCATTTTTAAACCTTCCTCTATCAGGCGTGTGCCAATGCCCTGCTTATGCAAGTGGGGGGCAACAGCCAGCGGCGCCAGTATGGAAGCAGTAACTTTTTCGCCTGCAGCAACTTCCGCCCTGGTAAATAAAATATGCCCCACTACTTTTTCATCGCATACGGCTACCAGTGAAAGCAGCGGTACAGCCGTCGGGTCTGCCAGCAACCCGGTAATCAATTCCACTATTTCAGGCCCCTCGTCATCACCAAAAGCCTCTCTGCCAACCTTCAACAAACCGGGTAAATCTCTGTCAGTTGTTTCTCTGATAATCAGCATAATGCCAGCTCCTCGTTAAGAATTTATTCCTGTTTAACCTGAACTGCTTTTTTAGCCGGTAAATTTTTACGGAAAAAATTACCGTGGTTATACTTTCGGTTTTATAAGTGTGGTGAAAGCTGTTAACTCATCTTCAAGCTGACTGCAGAGCGGCCCCAGGTTTTCCAGCAGCTTTTTGACGCGTTCGGGGCTCAGCGTAGTGCATTGATGGTGAAAATTAAGAAACAGGCTGAGATACTCAGAAAGCAGCAGTGCAGTTTCTGTTGAGATTACGGGAGGTCTTTTTTCAGGAAAAGGACTCCGCATAAGCTTGATCAGGCGAGCACGCCAATCGAGGCTGGCAGGAACCCAACAGTCTATCGTCCTGGCAATATGCAGCAGGCAATCTTCAGCCAGCAGGTAGAAATCGTAAATGGTGCTGCCCAGGTAAAGCAGACGGTATTTGTCGGCGCCTGCCATATTATGATCATTAGAAGAAAACCTGCCGGCAATTATTTTCATTTCGGCCAGGCTGCTCTCAATCGCCGCACAGGTTTTTTCCAGGCTTTGTTTGGAGGGCGCAGGTGTTCTGTTCACAAACCTTCCGTAGTCAACCATCGATTCTCTCCACAACCAGTTAATTTGTTGTTGCGTCCAAAATGTCTGATATGACAAATATAGCAATTTTATTTTACATATTAGTCAATACCGGACATCCCGGGAAGGGATTTAAAACCCTTTGCTGAATATATTTATATCACGCCGTTTAACGGAGGGAAACCAGTCCATGAACGAAACAGGGTTACTAAATGCAATCATTGAAAAAACACATGAAGCTATTATTGCTGTCGATACTAAAGGGGTAGTCGTTAAGTGCAACCAGAAAATGTCTAAGTTTATTGGCTCTGCGCCCCAGGAAGTGATCGGTGTGCCCATTAAAACCATAATGCCTGACTTGGAAGTTAATAGTGAAATCAGCAACTACGAATTTAAAAACCTGAAGAAAAGTTTCATTGTTCGCACTGAAAAAGTGGTAATCGAAGAAAACCGGTATGAGATATTTTTCTTTTCAGATAACCACTTTAACATCGAGCTGGGCAGCCGTTATGCTGAGACCAAAGTATTAAAAGATATTTATGAAAGCATTCTTAATTCAATTGATGAAGGAATTCATGTGGCGGACGTTAACGGGAACATAAAATATATTAACCCGTCCCAGCAAAACATTGATGGCCTGACGAGTGACATTATCGGCAAACACTGGACAGAAATATACGACCTCGACGATGAAACTTCCCTTGTTTTGCAGGCCCTGAAAGGGCCAAAGTATATTCACGACCAATACCAGCATTACGTTACCCGCGGCGGGAAATACGTCAGCATCGTCTGCAGTGCAATGCCGCTTTATTCAGAAGGCAGGATGATCGGCGCCGTTGCCATAACTAAAGATTTTCCGAGATTCAAAGAGATGGCAGAACGCGTCCTCAGCATCCACGAAGAAACAAACCGGAGTCGTAACAAGAAAAGCAATAATGCAGGTGAAGACTATTACACTTTCAGCCAGATAATGGGTAGAGATAAGCTGATCCAGGAAAGCATTAAGTGGGGTAAAGCCGGAGCAAAAAGTGATTCCTCGGTTTTGATCTACGGAGAGACCGGAACCGGCAAAGAAATGTTCGCCCAAAGCATTCATGCTGAAAGCAACCGTGCGAGAGGGCCCTTCCTGGCCATTAACTGTGCAGCCATTCCGGAAAATCTTCTCGAGGGCATACTCTTCGGCACAACAAAAGGAGCCTTCACCGGAGCTGTGGACAGGGTGGGCTTGATTGAGCTGTCGGGTGGCGGCACCATCTTTCTTGACGAAATCAACTCGATGCCCCTGCAGCTGCAGAGCAAATTGCTGAGAATAGTTGAAGAAAAAAAGATCATGCGGCTTGGCGGCAAAGAAAATACCTCCGTGGATGTAAGAATTATAGCCAGCTGCAACATGGAGCCATCCGAAGCCATTGAAAAGGGACAATTGCGCAGCGATCTTTTTTACCGTCTGGCGGTCATCTACATTTACCTGCCGCCGCTGCGAAACAGGCACGATGATCTTGATATTTTGACCGATTATTACATAGCTAAGTTTAACCGGGAGATGCAGAAACAGGTTGCGGGCATCAGCGATGAAGTCAGGGATATGTTCCAAAAATATAACTGGCCCGGCAACGTTAGAGAGCTAATGCACTGCATCGAATGTGCTTTTAACCTAAATCATGAACACCGCGCACTGATCCGACCGGATCAGCTGCCAAAGTACATGCTGATCGCCATGCAGGAACAGAAAACGGCCTGTCAATCAACACCCCTAAGGGCGGCTCCCAACCAGGCTGATCATACTCTGCTGGAAGCAGATGAGCCGGCGGAACAACTGCCTGCAGGCAATATTATAGAGCAGCTAAGACAGCAGGAAAAAGAAGAGATTATTTTCGCCCTGAAAAAATCAAAAGGCAACATCGCCCGGGCTGCTGAAGAACTTGGTCTGTCACGCCAGCGCCTTCACTACCGTCTGAAAAAATATAACCTGCAATAATCACTGTCTATATTACCTGAGCCTGACAACACGCTATACGTGACCGTAATAGTCGCGATGCGCTACAACCGAGTAAGCATAATCAAGTAAGGTTCCCCAGTCGAATACAGGCAAATCGAGCGCCCGCTGAATTGCCCTGCCAAAAGGCTGCATTCCTGTACACTCAAGCATTATTGCCCCAATCGAGGGGTTTGCACCAGTGAGCTCCAGGCAGGCATTGACGATCTGCTGTTCTGAGTTCTCATAGTAAGATTCAGGCACTGCCTTTCTTTTCTCCCAGTTCCAGAGGTTGTTGAACTCCTCGCACCCGTACTCATCTGAAGCGTCTGCTACAATATAGTTGCTGCCTGGCACTATATCAACACTTTTCAAATGGGTTTCTGTCAGAAAACGTTTTTGAAAACAGAGAATACACACCTGTTTCTTAGGGCCGATTACCTGTTGAATAAACGGAACCTGAAGCAAACTGGACATAAAGACCGGCACATCAACATAACCGGCAAGTGCCTGCTGGAAATAAGCGAAATAGCCGCATTCAGCGGCAATCGCCCGGCACCCCATCTTTTCCAGTTTTTTAGCAGCTTCCAGAATCGGCTCAAGACAGGGAGATTTGTCTTCTTCCCATAGCAAGGCCCGGATATCAATTCCTTTTACAATTTCATACTTCATCAACCGCCACATGATCTATTACTCGGGCTGGATATAATTGTATCAAAAA
>CAYGHB010000190.1:0-3900 GCA_964349375.1 uncultured Syntrophomonadaceae bacterium
AAAAACGCGCACTAATGAAATTACTGGAGATGATGCCAGGGCAATTATGCAGGCATTTATGGTTCATTGTCCTGTCAGCATGGTACGCTCAGGCGAATTGCTGCCGTCAGCTTATGATCTGGCAATGGCCCAGGGCCTTACAGTTTATGACAGCGTCTATCTTGCCCTGGCAATAGCCGCCGGTGCCAAGCTGGTTACTGCAGACAGCGAGATAGTTAAGCTGACCAAGAGATCACCTTTCTCCGAAGAGGTTATCCTGCTCAAGAACAATCACCAGCGCTGATCTTCCCCTGTTTTTGCGGACACATGGTTAAGTCATTTTTGCTCTATCATAGTAGGCATGTCAGTTGTTTTGACCAGTCTCTCCATAATTAAACCAATTATTATTACTGCGGTCAGGGTTAAGATGAACCTCATGGTTGTAAGTAGTTAAACTGATTGCTTAATATTTAGGTGCTTATAAAGTAAGGTTCTTGAGTGTGCCTCAAAGCCTAATCCACGGAAGAACTCTTCTGACAAGTCGGTGCTTATCCCTATAGGGTGGGTACTTCATTCCGGCATCAAAGCCAAAACCTTTTATCACCAGCGATTTCCGGTGTGAGAATGTTTTAAAGCTTTGCTCTCCTCTATAACTGCCCATGCCGCTGCTGTTCCGGCCACCGAAGGGCAGGTTAAAGTTTAGCACATGGCTGTATACATCGTTTACTGTGCCTCCGCCAAAGGGTATGCGCCGGGTAAGTTCTTTAATCACTTTTTGGTCTTTTGAAAAGAGATAAAAAGCAAGCGGCGTTGGATTCAAGCTAATCACTGCTTCAGCTTCTTCAAAACTTTTGAACTCAAGCACCGGCAGCAGCGGGCCGAAAATTTCTTCCTGCATCAGTGGGTTATCCCTATCGGCTACCGCTACAATTGTTGGCGCTATGTAAAGGCTTTCTTCATCGAAATCTCCGCCGGCAAGAATCTTTCCATTAGCAAGATAGCCTCGCAGCCGGTTGAAATGGTTCTGATTAATGATGCGGCCCAGATCAGGGCTGGCCTTGGGTTCGCTGCCGTAAAAGCGATTGAGCCACTTAAACATTGATTTTAATAGCTCTTCTTTTGCATTCCTGTGCACCAAAATATAGTCCGGCGCGATACAGGTTTGCCCTGTATTGAAAAATTTCCCCCAGATGATTCTCTTGGCGCTTAGATCAAGATTAACTCCCTGGTCAACCAGGCAGGGGTTCTTACCGCCAAGCTCAAGGGTTACAGGCGTCAGGTGTTTTGCTGCCTTCTCCATCACCAGACGGCCTACAGCGGGACTTCCGGTAAAAAAGATTTTGTCAAAACGCTGCTCAAGCAGCAGATCGTTAACCCCGGCACCACTTTCAATTGCGGTGATGTAATGATCATCAAAACTCGCGGCGATGATCTTTTTAATAGCCGCTGATGAAGCTTTTGCTGTTCCGGAAGGTTTAATAATTGCGCAATTGCCGGCGGCAATTGCGCCGACCAGGGGCGCCAGAGTCAGTTGAAAGGGGTAGTTCCAGGGGCCGATGATTAGTATCACGCCATATGGTTCACTGATGACATTGCTTTTGGAGGGGAAAATTAAAAAATTACCTTTCACTCTCTGATCTTTATCCCAATATTTGAGGTTCTTCAGGGCAATATTTATCTCAGCGATGACTACCCCAAGCTCTGAACCGTAGCTTTCAAGAAGAGGTTTACCCAAATCTTCTGCAAGGGCAGCCAAAATAAGTTGTTCGTTTTTCAGAAGCGCTTCTTTTAGTTTGGAAAGCGTGGTAAGCCGAAACTGAAGATCTCTAGTTGCACCGGAATTAAAGTATTTACGCTGTCTTAAAACAAGTTGATCAATCATAGCACTACTGGTCATGATGTTGGTTTGCGCTCTGATAATAAAGTTCCACCCACGCCGACTTGATCGGGTTTTGAGCTTCTCAGGTAGACAACAAAAGCGGATTGATCAATGCCGGTTGCTTTACTTGCCGCTTCGGTAAAGTCCTTGATAAGCGTTTTTTTCTTTTCTAATTCAAGCTCCGGACCGTAAAAGAAAATTGTTGGCATGTTAAAAACCTCCTCGATATTATCTGCTAATTACATCAGCATAATGTAAAGTATAGTATTAGAGAGGATGCAAATACAAACGGATAAGAAAACCGGCTTATTTAATAACCTGATACTTTTAACAGGCAGACCATCAGTTGACTGAAATCTATTGATAGATAGAAGAGATAATATGGCCGGTACAATCAATATTTTTGAACTGCATAATTCTCTGTAAAATCCATCTTCATTTCATCAGCCGTGCCGCTTCCATGGCCAGGTTGGAGCGCTTAGTTTCGGTCAGGGTAATATGAGCGTGCATGGGGCTGCCCTTCATTTTCTCGACTGCCCATGAAAGGCCGTTTGTTCTGGAATCAAGGAAGGGATTATTGATCTGCTCTGGGTCGCCAACCAGGACGATCTTGGTTCCCTCTCCTGCCCGGGTAATGATTCCTTTCGCCTGTTTAGGAGTCAAATTTTGTGCCTCATCGATTAAGATAAATTGTCCCACGATTGAACGCCCTTGCAGGTAAGCTATAGCCTCCGTAACAATCTTTCTAGTTGTGAAAAGATAGGCAACTTTGCCATCAAGTTCACGTTCGTTGTCATAACGATCCGGATGTGAGTCCACCAGCTGCTCCAGGTTGTCATATATAGGCCGCATGTAGGGAGCAATTTTTTCTTTTTCATCGCCGGGTAGAAAACCAATTTCCTCGCCCATACTCACATTGGGTCGGCAGATCAGCATGCGCCGGTAAATGTTTTCATCAAGGATTTTTTCCAGGCCAACCCCTAAGGAGAGAAGCGTCTTCCCGCTGCCCGTTGCCCCCACCAAAGTCACCATGGGGATGCTGTCGTCGCGTAGCGCTTCGCGGGCGTATTTTTGCAGCAGGTTCAACTTGAAACCGTAAAAGTCGGGCCGGGTATCATTTAGTAATACCATTCGCCCATCCCGGTAGCGGGCCAATGCTGTTTTTTGAGCGCTGCCGTTGGCTTTAAACAGATAAAATTTGTTTACCGGATCGGCTGGTTCGTTCCAGGGTACCTGGTTATCTTTATAGATACTGTCGATTAATTCTTCGGGAACAACCTTTTCTTCCCATCCCCGGTATTGTTCATCAATATCAAACTCGACCTGTTCATTCCTGTAATCCTGGGCCGGAACCCCTATAACATCGGCCTTGATTCTTAAAAATACATCCTTGGTAACGATGATTACCGGCTGATTTGTTTTTTGAAGATTTTTTGCAACGGCCAGAATCCTGTTATCGCGCTTGTCACCTGGCCAGGAGCAGGGCAGGTCGGTGTTGTTATCAATAAAGTTCATCTCTACTCTAAGTTCGCCGCCATTGGGTAAAACTACTCCATGGTTTAGTTTACCTTGCAAGCGAAGTTGATCTAAAAACCGGGCTACCCAGCGGGCATTGGCCCGGATTTCATAATCAGCCGCTTTTTTCATATTATCCAGCTCTTCTATGACACAACCGGGAAGAACAATCAGGTTATCCTGAAAACCGAGCACAGCATTTGGAGATTGGAGCAGGACACTGGTATCAAGTAGGTAAATCTTTTTCAATCAATTTCACACCCCTCATTATCCCGCGATTAATTAAATAGATATTGGCATGTAAAATATTAAAATATTTCATTGAGACAAACATTGCGTTAATGGTTTAGGTGCTCTCTATAATAAACTATTTCATAACCGCTCTTAACAGTCAAATAAATCCCCCCGCAATATAATTTTACTAGCATCTATTATAACTCCAGGATCAAATAAAACTTTCAGTTTAACCTAAATTTAACTTGAGGCGAGTATAATATTTGCAACCGTAAGCAGATATTTGATGTATC
>CAYGHB010000191.1:0-3898 GCA_964349375.1 uncultured Syntrophomonadaceae bacterium
CCGCCAACCTGCCAGGAGGTGTGATCGGCCATCGGTTCGTTGACCCTGACCCCGTTTACCAGTTTATTGCCAAGCAGCTCAACTATGCTCATGAAGCAACCTCCTCAAGGGAGTGATAGAGCCTTTGCGCAGCATCAGTTACACCAAGCGCCTTACTATTTTTTTGCATGGCGCTTCGCAGATCCGGGTTTTTAATCAGTCGGTTAATCTCCTCTTCAAGCCTTTTGCAGTTGAAATCTTTTTCTTCGACCAAGACCGCTGCACCTACATCTGATAGCATCCTGGCATTGAAATATTGGTGGTTATTAACCACGTTGGGCGATGGAATTAAAATTGCCGGCAAACCCAGCGCGGTCAGCTCAGCCAGGGTAGTCGCCCCACTACGGGTTACAGCCAGATCTGCAGCAGCCAGGGCTGCAGGCATTTGATTAAGATAGGGGAACAGTTTAGCCTGCTCCGGCAGCGGGTCAAGTTTATAGTTAATCTCCTGAAAATATATGTCTCCGGTTACAAAGACAACCGTTAGCTCCTCCGGCATGTTCGCCTCTTTAAGGTAATCAGCAACCACTTCGTTCAGCCGCAGAGCGCCCCTACTGCCCCCGTAAATCAAGACAATTAGCTTCTTCTGATCTAGTCCAAGCGCTGAGCAACCCTCTTCGCGACTCAAGCTTACAACCTCCGTCGAGCGAGGATTTCCGGTGTGCACTATCCGGCTCTGGCGGAAAAACTTTTTAGCCGTCTCGTCAAAGGATATACAAACTTTGCTGACAAAAGGAGCCAGCAGGCGATTTGCCAGGCCGGGCAAAGCATTTTGTTCGTGAATTACCACCGGTATTCTTTTAGTCAGCGCGGCAATGACCAGCGGCGCTGCTACAAAACCACCGGTGCCGAGAACCACATCCGGTTTAAAATCCTCAATAATTTTGCCGGCCTGCCTGATTCCAACATAAAGACTGCTGACGACCAGACCAAACTGCTTAAAGCTGCGCTGAAAACCTTTGGCCTCTATGGTTGCCAACTTAAAACCGGATAAAGGAACAATCTTCTGCTCCAGCCCGGCTTCACTGCCAACGAAAAGAATCTCGTTGTCGGCGCTGACCGAGAGCGCATATCTGGCCAGAGAAAGGCCGGGATAAATATGACCTCCCGTTCCACCTCCGCCGATTAGCAGTCTCATCAGGCTGACCTCCCCTTTAAGGCAAATTCTTCTCTGGTATAGCGGGAAATGCTAAGCAATATACCGATTGAGATCAGGGTAAAGAAAACAGAACTGCCGCCTGCGCTAATCAGCGGCAGGTTGATCCCCGTAACCGGTATCGAAGCCGTTACCACGGCAATATTGATTAACACCTGCAGACCGAAAACAAATATAATACCGGCGACCAAGAGTGAGCTAAAAAGATCCGGAGCCTTGACAGCAATCTGATAGCCGCGCCAGATAATTAAAAGGTAGAGTAATAAAATAGCCACAGCACCGATGAATCCAAGCTCTTCACCGATCACGGCAAAAATAAAGTCATTGTGTGGTTCCGGTAAATAGAATAGCTTCTGCCGGCCCTGTCCAAGACCACTGCCGAAAATATGACCGGGGCCCAGGGCATAGAGCGACTGGATAATCTGGTAGCCGGAACCTGTCGGATCAGCCCAGGGATCAAAAAAGGTGAACAGGCGCTGAACCCGGTACTCTTCCTGCATTGTCACCCAGGCTACCGGTGGAATTGAGATCAACGAGAGGCAGGCAGCCCTGGCCACAGGTACACCGGCGCAGAAAACAACCAGAAATACCCCGGCAAGAACCACCAGGGCAGTGCCCATATCGGGCTGAATCTGGATCAGGACAAATGCCCCAAAAGCTATGACCAGGGGCAGGATAGTTGCTGTCCAGGTATGCCTGATATTGAGGCTGCGGTTGCTCATGTAGGCGGCAGTAAAAATGACAAAGGCCAGCTTGCTGAATTCCGCAGGCTGCAGGATAACCGGCCCCAGAGCCAGCCAGCGCTGTGCTTCCGTGCCAAGAGTGGTCCCCAGCGGTGAAAAGACCAACCCGAGTAGCGCGAAATTCAAAAGAAGGATTAACACCGATAAACGCTTGAGCGCCAGATAGTTAATTCTGGAAAAAATGAAGAGGCCAAGCATGCCGATGGCTGTCCAGAGAGCCTGGCGTTTCAGAAAATAGTACGGATCGCCCATGCTTTCAGCGGCCACAACAAAACTGGCGCTGAAGACCATAACCAGGCCGACTGCCAACAACAATACGGTCGTTAGCAGCAAAACGCTATCAGCCTCATGACTGTCAGGTCTGGCTGCCATGCTTTTGCACCCCGTTTGACAAACTGAGTGTTGACAACTTCATTACTAGCTGTTTGAAATCTTTTCCCCGTTCCTCATAATCTTTATACATGTCCCAACTGGCACAGGCAGGCGACAGCATCACTACATCGCCCTTTTCAGCCTCACGCGCAGCCAGGCTAACTGCCTCCTCCAAGGTGGAAACAAAACTGTAACTTTTGAAACCGGTCTTGCCAGCTGCTTGAGCAATCTTTTCTTTCGTTTCGCCAAGCAGAATCAGCAGGCGCACTTCATGCCTGATTACTTCGGCCAACCCGCTGTAATCGGCGTCCTTTTCTTTACCCCCGGCAATCAGGATAATCTTCCTGCCGGGAAAAGAATGTAAGGCTTTTATTGTTGCGCCCGGATTGGTACCCTTGGAATCATTAATATAGTCAACTCCGTTAATCTTTTTAACCAACTCCAGGCGGTGTTCAATCGCTTTAAAGCTTCTCAATACCGATCCAATCGATTCCGGGTCCGCCCCGGCTGCCCAGGCTGCGGTTGCCGCTGCGAGAGCGTTCTCCAGGTTATGATCGCCGGGCAGAGCCAGTTCGGAAACCGGGCAAATTGCAATCGGGTCTGCTTCACCATTAAATATTTTAATCAGGCCATTCTCAATGCCGCAGCCCGTCTTAACCGGCTTACGACTAAACATCAACACCTGGGCTTTTAGTGAACCGGCCAGTTTTGCCACAGCCGGATCATCGGCATTTAACACGGCATAATCGGCGGCAACCTGGTTTTCAAATATCCGGGCTTTGGCCTCAAAGTAGCGATCCATGTTGCCATGGTAATCAAGATGATCTTCGGCAAAGTTTAACCAGACAGCGACAAAAGGCCTGAATTGGCATATATCTTCCAACTGAAAGCTGCTCAATTCCGCAGCAATCAAACCCTGGGCGCTTATTTTGCCGACCAGGCCGCTTAAAGGTTTGCCAATATTGCCGGCAGCCACCACCGGATCGAAACGCGCTTTTTTCAGTATTTCCGCTACCAGGGCTGTGGTGGTAGTTTTTCCGTTAGTACCGGTGATCCCGATCAGTGGAGTGCGTAGGAAGTGGTATGCCAGCTCTATCTCTGATATGACCGGTATACCCAGCTGTACAGCTTTTTTGAAGAGTTCCAGTTTTGGTGGCACACCCGGGCTTTTAACGATCAGAGAGAGCTCCGGGTTAACTAAATTCGGAGGATTCTCTCCGGTAACAGTTATAACCTGCGGATAACGTTTCAGTATGGTCAGCGCTTCCTGCAGTTCTGCTGCCTCTTTTTGATCAGTTACGGTAATTTTGGACGCACCGTTTCCCGCAAGCACTTCAGCGGCAGCTACTCCGCTTCTGGCCATGCCGACCACCAGGATCTCTTTTCCTCTGATCAGGTCGATCAAAATCTTACCTCCGTTATAACCTCAATTTCTTAATTACTTAACTTAGAGCTCCGCGATCATGGCGTTATACTGCCAGATACCAGTCAGGGCAAAAGCCAAACCGGCAAGCCAGAATATACTCACTACCCGCCATTCAGACCATCCTTTGAGCTCAAAGTGGTGGTGGAGCGGACTCATTAGAAA
>CAYGHB010000192.1:0-3876 GCA_964349375.1 uncultured Syntrophomonadaceae bacterium
TCAGTATAACCCGACACCGCTTGTAAACCTCTCATGTTTGGCAAAAGAACTCGGGATAAAAGGCCTTTTTGTCAAGGACGAATCAAGGCGCTTTGGCCTTAACGCTTTTAAGGTTCTTGGCAGCGCTTACGCCCTCGGCTGTTTCCTGGCAGAGAAACTGGAACTTAATATGGAAGGGTTAACCATAGAGCGGCTACAGCAGGAAAGTAAAAAACAGGGTTTGCAAAAGATTACTTTTACCACCGCTACAGACGGTAATCACGGCCGCGGCTTGGCCTGGGCTGCCGGCTACCTTGGCCACGACGCCGTCATCTATATGCCGGCTGGATCCGCACACTCAAGGGTAGCCAACATC
This sequence comes from uncultured Syntrophomonadaceae bacterium, assembly GCA_964349375.1. Taxonomy (GTDB): domain Bacteria; phylum Bacillota; class Dethiobacteria; order DTU022; family DTU022; genus UBA993. Next base: position 356 of record CAYGHB010000192.1, read on the forward strand.
GAGGCCACCGGGGCCAAAGTGATCGTGACCGAGTTCAATTACGACCGCACCGTTGAATTGGCCAGAACCGAGGCAATAAGGCAGGGAAGGCAACTGGTACAGGATACGATCAGCGATGGTAACGAACAGATCCCGCGGTGGATCATGCAGGGTTACACCGTTATTGCTGTTGAAGCGCTTGAGCAGCTGCAGGAAAATAAGTTGGAAAATCCGACCCACCTGCTGCTGCAGTGCGGAGTCGGCTCTTTCCCGGCAGCAATGATTGCCTCTTTCACCTCAGCGATGGGCGAAGAAAAGCTTTTGTCGGCCATTGTTGAGCCGGATCGGGCCGATCCGTTCTTCCACTCCGCTCTTGCTGCTGATGGAACTGCCAAGTCTGTCGACGGCGCCCTCGATACAATAATGGCCGGCCTGGCTTGCGGTGTTCCCAATCCACTGGCCTGGGAAATCGCCCGCCGGCACTGTGATGCTTTCTTCTCCTGCCCCGATTATGTTGCTGCTTACGGGATGCGTCTTCTGGGCAATCCCCTGACCGGAGATGAACGCATTGTTTCAGGTGAGTCAGGAGCGGTAACAGCAGGTCTCAGCAGCCTGATGATGCAAACCGCTTCTTCTGGCCGGCTGGTGGATCAGCTACGGCTGGGCAGCGATTCTGTGATTCTGCTGGTCAGCACCGAGGGTGATACCGACCCGCTAATGTACCGAAAAATCACCTGGGAGGGCGCTTATCCGCTTCCGAAAACAGTTATGTTCCAGGCACATTAGTTGTTTTAGCCCCACCCTGTTGACAGACCCGCAACTTAATGGCAAAAAAACATATGAAATAAAGGTTTTTAGCTTAAGATAAAGAATATAACATTGGTTTTCTCTGTTTAAGTCTCTTTCAGGCTTGATCTACTGCGAAAGGCGGGTTCTTCAAATGGATGAAACAGATCGCCCCGGCAGAGTAATAAGCATAGCCTGGCTGGGCGGTGATTACTATGGAGAAATCTCTGATAGTGTGCCGCACGGAAAAGGCAACCTTATTTTGCCAGACGGAACCCGCTATGAAGGAGAATGGAAGGAAGGAAAGCCCCACGGTCGGGGAATAGTTAGCTACCCCGGCGGCGGTATATATGGGGGAGGAATAAAAGAAGGCAAGCGCGACGGCTTCGGTAAATACTTAAGCCCGGACGGTAAAACAACTGTCGGCCTCTGGCAACAGGGTAAGTTTATCAAGCCTCTTGCAGATTCGCAGCAGAGCAAACTTAAAGCGAAGCTGAAAGAACCAAAAGATGTGATCAGGATCGAGTCGCTCTCTTTTGTCTATCGAAGCGGCAAGGGTATATTCGACCTTACCTTTAACGTAGACCAAGGCGAAGCCTTCGGCTTTCTCGGACCAAACGGGGCCGGAAAAACAACAACTATCCGCAGCCTGCTCGGTTTTACCAGACCAACCAAAGGCCGCTGTTTGATCAATGATCTGGATTGCTGGCGTAATTCCGCCCTAATTCAGCAAAGCCTCGGCTATCTACCCGGTGAAATAACTTTTTTTGATGAGATGACCGGAATGCAGTTTCTAAACCTGATCACTGCTTTAAGAGGCGATAACAATAAAAAACGCCGCGAAAGCTTGCTGGAACGTTTTGAACTGGATCCAGCCGGCCGGATCCGCAGGATGTCCAAAGGGATGAAACAAAAATTGGGCATTGTCACCGCCTTTATGCATGATCCTGATGTCTATATTTTAGATGAACCGACCAGCGGACTCGATCCACTGATGCAAAATGAATTTGTCGAACTGGTTTTGGAAGAAAAGGAGCGGGGCAAAACCTTCCTCATGTCTTCACACAATTTTGAGGAAACCTACCGCACCTGTGACCGGGCCGGCATCATCCGCGAAGGGCAGCTGGTAGCGTTGGAAGATGTTCACTCGCTAAAATCATCGCAGCGCAAAACATACCTGGTTACACTATCCATACCGGATGAGATCGAACATCTGCGCAGCGCCGGCCTCGAGCTCGGGAAAATCAGCAAAAACACAGTCGAGGTAATCGTAAAAGATAATTATGACCAGTTTACGGCTGCGCTATCCCGGTGCAATGTAACCGGCCTGGATGTTGTAACCCAGGGTTTAGAGCAGCTCTTCCTTAAATATTACGGACAGGAGGCTTTACCCTGGTGAGTTTTTCACTATTTAAAGCCACAGCGAAAACTAATCTGGTGATTTTTTTGATATTCTTTGCTGTCCTGTTAATGTATATGGTAATCATGCTGGGCATGTACGATCCGGAGACGATGGATGCCATGAATCTCTACGTGGAGGGCTTGCCGCAGGGGATGATGGAAGCCTTCGGTTACGATATTCCGGTAACCAACCTGATTACCTTTATGGCTGTCTATTTTTATGGCTTTCTGGTGATCATGTTTCCGCTGATCTACTGTATCATTCTGGCCAACCGCCTGGTGGCGGTCCTGGTAGACCGGGGATCAATGACCTTTTTGCTGGCGACGCCAAACAGCAGGGCAAAGATTATTACAACCCAGGGCGTTTACCTGGCTTTAAGTGTCTCCCTGCTGCTGGCCTTAACTGCGGCGATCGGCATCGCTACCAGTGAAGCGATGTTTCCGGGGGAGATGGATATCCCCGCTTTCATTAAGCTCAACCTGGTTACTATTATGCTGACCCTGGCTATCAGTTCAATTTGCTTCTTCTTCTCCTGTATCTTTAATGAGTCAAAGTTTTCCCTGGCTTTCGGGGGCGGGATCCCGATCCTCTTCTTTATCATCAATATGTTAAAAAACATCGGCGGCAACAACGAGTGGCTTAAGTATCTAACCCTCTACTCGCTATACGATGCCAATGCCATCGTTACCGGCGAACAGGAATTAATCGCCATCTGCCTGCCCTTTGCCGCTATCACAGTGGTGCTTTACAGCCTGGGCGCCATAATCTTCAGCAGACGCAACCTCTATCTCTAACCAGCATTGCAAATAGGCGTTCTTTTTATTGACTGTCAGTTTAGAATTGTGCTATTATTTCTCCATAATTAAGCTCGCCCGTTCACCCGCGAACCAAGTGAAGCCGAATTCGGAAACCTATAATACCAACTCCGGCAGGGAGGTAACCCTTTGAACGGCAGGGAACGAATGATCACCGCACTATCTCTGGAAGTTCCTGATCGGGTGCCCCACTGGGAACTGGCCTATAACGAATCTTCGGTAGTAAATATTGCCCGCCATTTTACTGATAACCTTCCCGCAGCAGGCTACATTCAAAACTTAGATGATGAAAACAAGATCAAGCTGATTAATGCCCTGCTCCTTTTTATCGAAGAGCTGGATGTTGACGGCCTGACTTTAAGAGTTTTTCCCACGGCAGAAATCATTAGCGATGAGCTGTTTCGCGACGATTGGGGCGTTACCTACAAGCTCAGCCCGGTGGGTGAAGCTGCTGTGATCGACGGCCCTATTAAAACTGCCGCAGATCTGAAACAGTTCAGGGCGCCAACGATCAAAGAAGCGGATCTGCTGACCCTGAT
>CAYGHB010000193.1:0-3861 GCA_964349375.1 uncultured Syntrophomonadaceae bacterium
ATCTAAAACGGACCAGCAGGAATCAGCGCAGAGGATTCCACCGCGAATCTTGCTGCCCGAACAGCCGACTATCAGCTCATCATCCCAGATCGTTACTGTTTTGTGGAGACACTGGTTCCTGAAGGCTTTCGCCTTGCGGATTACCAGCGGTTCACCTTCGGCTTCACGGAAACCTTCAGTTAAAAGCCTGGCATTTTCTAAATCCATTTCAGGCTTAGTGTCCAGGACGCGTTCCTTTAAACGCGCTATACGCTTCAAATAGGCGGGAGTTTTTGCAGGGTCGGAAGATTCTTTGGTAAGGGGCATTAATTATCCCTCCTGTTCATTCAATCATGTATAATTAACCTTAGCATATGCTCAGCCAGAGAGCAATATTAAATTAGATGTTACATATTAATTTATGGTATAATAGTAATCGTTATTAGTAGGTGACGAAGATCAACGGTACAATATTTAACATCCAGCGTTTCTCGCTGCATGACGGCCCGGGTATAAGGACAACGGTTTTCTTTAAAGGTTGCCCGCTTAACTGCATCTGGTGTCAGAACCCAGAAGGTTTAGGACGCGAGCCTTTAAAGATCAGGCACCGCCAGAAGTGTATCAGCTGTTACAGCTGTCTTGATCAGTGCCCGCAGAACGCGGTTAAGAAAGGACAGGCAGGCCCGGTAGTTGATTCTGACCTCTGCCGCAACTGTTTTCGATGCTGCGAAGTATGTCCTGTCGACGCTGTAGAAAAAGCAGGAGAAACGATAACGGCCGAAGAGTTAGTAACGGAACTGTTAAAAGATCGCCTTGTTTTTGAGGAATCAGGCGGTGGCGTTACTTTTTCCGGCGGTGAACCGTTTTTGCAGCCGGCTTTCTTGCTTGAAACGCTTACGCTATTAAAGCGTGAAGGGGTGCACAGAGCTGTTGAAACCTGCGGTTATACGGCCTGGTCAAACCTGGAAAAGGCAGCGGCGCTAACCGATCTTTTTTTATACGACCTAAAACTGATTGATGACAATCAGCACCTGAAATACACCGGTGTTTTTGGTAAACCGATTTTGTTAAACCTGAAGAAGTTAATTAGCCTAAACGTTGATGTTCAGGTAAGAGTGCCGATCATTAAAGGGATAAACAATGATCAGGGCAGCCTGGAAAAAACGGCAGCCTATCTACTGGAAGTGGGGATCGATCAGATTGAACTAATCCCATACCATAATTATGGCGAGGCCAAATATGAAAAAATCGGTCAGGATTATCAACTAAAGGGTATGTCAAAATTCAGTGAAGCCGATCTGCAAGAGGTCAAAATGATTCTGGGCAGAGCCGGTATAAAGACTAACAGCGAGGGTGAAATTAATGATCACAGCAGAACGGGGATCCACAGAGCGGGTTAAAAAGTTAAGGTTGCAAAGTGAAAATACGGAACCTGCAATATCACTGGAAAGAGCTTTACTGGTAACTGAGGTCTACAAGCAAAACTATGGAAAAGTTTCTCCACCGCTGCTCAGAGCCTATGCTTTCAAGCATCTCATGGAAAACAAGACAATCTGTATCAACGATGGCGAATTGCTGGTCGGTGAAAGAGGCCCCGGCCCCCAGGCTACCCCCACTTACCCGGAATTATGTTGCCATACACTAGATGATCTTGCCGTGATCAGTGAGCGAAAAAAGATATCATTTAAAGTGAGCGAAGAGGTTATAAAGGTCCAGAAGGAAGAGATTATTCCTTACTGGAAAGGGCTTTCGATGCGTGAAACTATCTTTGCCAAAATGAGCCCAGCCTGGCAGGATTGTTACCAGGCCGGACTTTTTACCGAATTTATGGAGCAGCGCGCCCCTGGTCATACAGTGGCTGACGATAAAATCTACCGAACCGGCATGGTGGATTTAATTTCCAGGATTAAGGTTAAGCTGACGGAGCTGGAAAAAGAAAAGGGACCCGACAGGGCCGCAAAAGAGGATCAGCTGCAAGCGATGGCGATCTGCGCCGAAGCCTTAATCAGGTTCGCTGAAAGACATGCCGAACTGGCTGAAGAGCTGGCCAGGGAGGAGCAAGACAACGCCAGAAAAGACGAGCTGCTGGAAATTGCAGGGATCTGCCGGCAGGTGCCGGCCAATGCGCCTCGCAATATGAGGGAAGCGCTTCAGCACTACTGGTTTGTGCACCTGGGAGTGATTACTGAGCTAAACACCTGGGATGCTTTCTGCCCCGGTCGTCTCGATCAGCATCTTGAACCTTTTTATCGAAATGACCTGGCAGAAGGGACTCTTAATCGCGAAGAAGCCCGGGAACTGCTGCAGTGCTTCTGGGTTAAATTCAACAACCAGCCGGCTCCGCCGAAGGTTGGGATTACCCTGAAAGAGAGTGGGACTTACACTGATTTTGCCAATATCAACTTAGGCGGGGTCAAAGCTGACGGCAGTGACGGCGTTAATGATCTTACTTATCTTTTACTTGAGGTTATCGATGAGATGAGGCTGCTGCAGCCCAGCACCAATGTGCAGGTCAGCAAGAAGAATCCCGATCTTTTTATTCGCAAGGCAGGAGAAGTTATCCGAAAAGGGTGGGGGCAACCCTCAGTGTTCAACGTCGAAGCGGTAATCCAGGAACTGCTGACCCAGGGTAAGTCGCTGGTTGATGCCCGCTGCGGCGGTACCAGCGGTTGCGTCGAAACAGGCGCTTTTGGTAAAGAAAGCTATATTTTAACCGGCTATTTCAATTTAACCAAGGTGCTTGAGATTGCTTTAAATGATGGGGTTGATCCAGCTACCGGAAAGCTGCTTGGTGTGGGAAGTGGTAAAGAGGTTCAATTTGAATCCTTTGATCAGCTGATGGAAGCTTTTAAGCGCCAGCTTGATCATTTTATTGAAATTAAAATTGCCGGCAACCAGGTTATCGAGGAGCTATACGCTGTTAATATGCCTGCGCCTTTTCTGTCGCTGATCATTGACGATTGTCTTGAGAACGCCAGGGATTACAACGCCGGCGGTTCCCGCTACAATACCAACTACGTCCAGGGAGTGGGAATCGGCTCGATCACCGACAGCCTGGCGGCACTAAAAAAACATGTTTTCGAAGATCAACGATATACCTTGCAAGAATTGTTGGGGATCTTGAAGAATAACTATAGCGGCAGGGAAGAGGTAAGGCAGTATCTGATCCATAAGACCCCACATTACGGCAATGATGATGACTATGCCGATTCGATCATGAAGCAGGTATTTAAGCTGTTTTACGATGCTGTCAACGGTAGGTCCAGTTATCGCGGAGGCACATACCGGATCAACATGCTGCCGACCACCTGCCATGTTTATTTTGGTTCAGTGATCGGGGCAACTCCCGACGGCCGGTTAAGCGGATTACCACTCTCTGAAGGGATTTCCCCGGTGCAGGGTGTTGATTTAAAGGGCCCGACTGCTGTGATCAAGTCGGCCGCCAAGATGGACCACCTGCTTACCGGCGGTACTCTCTTAAATGTAAAATTTACGCCACAGGTTTTAGCAGGCGAAAAGGGTCTGGATAGTTTAGTCCACCTGGTGCGCTCATACTTTCGGATGGACGGCCATCATATTCAATTTAATGTTGTTGATGCTGAAACCTTGAAAAAGGCGCAGCAAAACCCAGAAGCTTATGGGAATCTGATCGTCAGGGTGGCCGGTTACAGCGACTATTTCAACAACCTGAGCGAGCAACTGCAAAATGAGATTATTCAACGGACAGCCCACGAATCTTTATAGAAATTGCAGCTGTCGAATGTTGACAGGGTTAAACAAATCGCATAGAATTGTTTTGTAGAGGGGAGTAGCTCAACTGGTAGAGCAGCGGTCTCCAAAACCGCAGGCTGCGGGTTCAAGTCCTGTCTCCCCTGCCACTTT
>CAYGHB010000194.1:0-3857 GCA_964349375.1 uncultured Syntrophomonadaceae bacterium
CCCCTCTCGATAATCGCCCCGGCATGGCCCATTCTTTTGCCCGGAGGAGCGCTTTTCCCGGCCAGGTAGGCAACAACCGGTTTACTGATCTCTTTGGCAATGTAATCTGCCGCTTCTTCCTCGGCGCTGCCGCCGATTTCTCCGACCAGCACGATTGCCTTCGTTTCCGGATCGGCCTCAAACTCTTTTAAAACATCGATAAAGTGTAAGCCAACTACCCGGTCTCCACCGAGGCCGACGACGGTAGTGGTTCCCATTTGATTGGCCGTCAGATGACCGACAATCTCGTAACAGAGAGTTCCGCTGCGCGAAACAACCCCGACCGGACCGGGAATGAAATACTTATTAGGCATAATGCCGATTTTACATTGGCCCGCAGAAACAAGGCCGAAAGTATTGGGGCCGACAACCACCGCACCTTTATTTTTAGCATAAGCCATAATATCCATGGCATCATGAAGCGGTATATGTTCAGGAATCAGCACCAATATTTTAATACCGGCATCCAAAGCCTCCAGCGCAGCATCGCGGGCAAAAGGAGCGGGAATAAAAAGAATCGATGCTTCAGCTGGCTGCTTTTCCATTGCTTCAAATACCGTATCAAAAACCGGCGCCCCTTCAACACTCTGCCCGCCCTTGCCCGGTGAAACACCACCGACAATTACTGTACCGTACTCCAGCATCTGCCCGGTGTGAAACGAGCCCTGTTTTCCCGTAATGCCCTGTACCAGGACGCGGGTCTGCTTATTTATATAGATAGCCATTTAAACTACTCCTTCCAAACTTTTATAAAACCGACCTGAACCTTAAAAAGCCGAAAGCACAATCAGGCAATAATCAGCAGCTAGGAAGCGCGGGCAGATTCCACTGCCTGGCGCACCGCATCATCCATGGTACTGAAAACCGGGATCCCCGCTTTTTCCAGGATCGCCTTTCCTTCAGTTTCTTTAGTCCCGACGAGTCTAAATGAAACGGGAAGATCAAAACCCTTGCTCTCCCTTACCTTGACAAAGGCTTCTGCCACTACATCGCAGCGTGTAATACCGCCAAAAATATTGATCAACAGCACCTTAGGGTTAGTGCCAAGCAGAAGCTCAAGAGCCTGGGAAGTTCTTTCCACGTCAGCCCCGCCCCCGAAATCGAGGAAGTTTGCCGGCTGCCCACCGTAGTGCTGCACGATGTCAAGGGTAGCCATGGTAATACCGGCACCGTTGGCCATGATGGCAATGTTGCCATCTAGTTGTACATAGGCAAGATCGAGTTCTTCAGCGCGCAGCTCGAGGGCTGTTTTCTCTTTGATCTTTGGCAGGGTGGGATGACGGTAGAGAGCATCGTCATCTACGGTTACCTTGGCATCCGCCGCCACCAGGCCCTGCGGAGTCACAGCCAGGGGGTTGATTTCAGCCAGTTCGGCATCCAGATCCCGGAAAAGCTGATACAGCTTGGGCATAAAAGCCAAAAATTCTTTTTGCAGGTTGCCGCTAACTCCCAGTTTGCGGCATATTTCACGCACCATATAATCCTGAAGACCGATAGAGACGTCGATTGGCCATTTGATCATCCGTTCTTCCGCAACTTCCTCCACATCCATCCCTCCATCAAGGGAAACGAGGACTATCGGTTTTTTGGTTGAACCATCAACGGTTAAAGCCAGGTAAAGTTCCTGCTCAATTTGCAGTTTTTCTTCTACCAGCAGCTTTTCCACAACCAGATCGTTAAGTTTCATTTGCAAAATGCGATCAGCCTCCTGATGAGCCTGATCCGGACTGGAAGCAAAGGAAATGCCCCCTGCCTTGCCTCTCTTACCGCTTAAAACCTGGGATTTAATGACCACATCACCCAGCTCTAAAGCAGCCTCAGCAGCCTCTTTAGCGCTAACCACAACTTTGCCGCGTGGAACGGGGATGCCATATTCCTTAAACAGCTCTTTGCCTAAATACTCATAAAGCTTCAATTTACTGCCTCCATTCTTCTGATCTTATTTTAAGTGCTGTATTTTTTCAGTTTATTATATAAAGTAGCAAGGGATATATTCAAAGCCTGGGCCGCTTTTTTCTTGCCTTCCAGGCTTTCTCCATACCTGGCCAGAGCGAGCTTAAGCATCTTTTCTTCCATCTTTTCCAGGGGTAAGATCTCTTCAAAAGCAGAAATGTCGTGTATACCAAGGCGACCGATGTAGGGCAGCAGATGGTGGTATTCAATTACCTGCCCGTCAGCCTCAATCATCGCCCGCTCCAGGGCGCTCTTAAGCTCGCTGATATTACCCGGCCACTCGTAAGCCATTAGTTCCTGCATCGCCCTGGCCGATATTTCGTTTACCGAGCGGCCCAATTTACGGTTTAGGCCTGCTATTAATACATCCGCAATCAACGCTATATCATCCTGGCGCTTCCGCAGCGGCGGCAGCTCAATAGAAACCAGGCTCAGCCTGCGGTAGAGCTCTTCCGAAAAATAGCCTTTGTAGGAAGCATCAAGCAGGTTTTCTCCGGCGGAGGCGATGATCCGCGCATCGGTCGGGATTTCCTGCTCCCCGCCGATCCTGACAAATGAATGCTGTTCTAAAACTTTAAGCAGTCTTTTCTGCAGAAAAGGGTTAAGAGAATTTATCTCTTTCATAAAGAGGGTGCTCCCCTCTGCCAACTCCAGCTTACCGAGCCTGGTCCTCAAGATACCGGGCATTGCCCCTTTATCACAACCGAAAAGCTCAATTTCCTGCAGGGAATCGGGAACAGAAGAACAGTCAAAAACGATTAAAGGGCGTTTATTTCTTGGGCTGCCGCTATGGATAGCCCGGGCAAAGAGGCTTTTACCGGTTCCGCTTTCACCGCTGATTAAAAGGGAGGATTCACTGCGCGCAGCCTTGCGGGCCTTCTCGACAGCAGCGCAAAATATTCTGCTTTGCCCAATCAACATCTCAAAGCTGCAACTGAAACCAGAAATCTGGTCAATCTGAGCATAGAGGTTATCAATAATCGTGTTACTGTGCTTCAGCTCGTCCATCAATTTTAAGATGTCGCCAACAGGCTGAAAGACAACCACCGCCCCCATCAGTTCGCCATCGACAAGAATCGGCGAAGCATTGGAGATAACATCGGCGGCGGAGCCCCCCACGTAAGTCCGGTATCCGGTAATCGGTTTTTGCTGGATCAGTGACTGGGCCAGAGCGCCGTGGGGCGATACTTCAAAAATGGAATGGTTGATCCTTTTCTTTTCGGGGATTCCTGTAACCCGGCTAAAAGCCGGATTGACGTACTTGATAACGCCTTTGGCGTCAACCACTTCAACTGCATCCTGGACCGAATTTAAGATCGCCAGCAGTTCGCCTTTAAGCAGCCTGGTTTCCGATAACTTTTCACGGGAACTAAAAATTGCATGCAGGACAGACCCTGGGGTTAGCTCTTCGTACTTCACCTTATTATTTATTCTCTGACGCAAGTATTCCCCGACCTTCAGCTCGCCGGTTCCATCAATAATTGTATCGATGCCGGTCAAAGCAGCCACTTTATCAAGATCAGCGGTAATAAAATATCGCTTCCTTTCCGGGTCAGTTAGCCAATTAAAATCACCATCGGGGCAGGCCAGGGCAACCAGCTCCAGCTCCGGGCATTGCTGCAGAAAGTGAAACAGGTCCGGGCCCTGATCACCCCGAATCACGAGGGCTGTTTTGATCAAAAGCTAACGCTCCTTCCTTCTTCTCCTTAGAATATTCGTAAATATTAGAAGAAATCCTGCCTGCTTTTTTCTTTTTCCTTAATCCATCGTTTATTCTTGGTCTTTTTTATAGGAAAAGATAGGGAACTTCGGTCAAGTCCATTTTTGTCTGTAAAAAGTTTGGCTGGGCTCATGCGGCATCACCG
>CAYGHB010000195.1:0-3848 GCA_964349375.1 uncultured Syntrophomonadaceae bacterium
TTCGCTGACCGTGATCCCGGTTGTCGATTCAAGATACTCCTTCGTTTTTGACTGCAGGGAGCTGATTAAATCAGGCAGGGTTACGTCAGGCATGGCCTTGACTTTGATCTTAACCAGCAAGCCATCGGCAGTATAAGAAACAGTCCGGCTGACATCTTTGAGGCCCTGGGTTTGCTGGATGACCCTGAGCACCATATTTTCAATGGCCGGAATTGAGATCATTACTGCGCCAAATTCGCTGCCTTTAAGCACAGCATTTTTGGTCTTCTTCCTACCCAAACGCAAACCGAGCGAAAGAAAGATCAGGGCCAGCAGCAACATCACCGAACCGGAAGCAAGCAGCACAGCTTCATCAACCCAGGAAGGCAGCGGCACCGCCAGGCCCGGTAATAGATTAAAATTGAGCGCGGCCAGAAAGAGGGCGGCGCCAATTAAGAGCAATCCCAGGAATACCAAGATTACCTTCAGTACAGTTTTCATCTTAAGTCCCCTTCCAATGGGTCCGATTCAAGCCTGTTTTGCAGGCAGGCTTAAATAATAAACATTCATTCCAAGGCAGGTTTAAAGATCAGTTTCATCGGCAGTCTCTTCAGCGACTTCTACAGTTTCTGCCTCATCATTTTCCTGCTTCGGGAACTGAACTCCCTGAACATGAATATTGACACTGCTGACATTTAAGCCGGTCATTGTCTCAATTGCTTTTTTAACGCTCTCCTGGATATCCCAGGCAACATCGGGAATCCGCTCACCGTATTTTACGGCAATAAAAATATCAACTTTCGCTTCTTCGGTGCCCACTTCAACCTTGACACCCTTCGAAAAGCTCTTGCGTCCCAAAACTTCGGAAATCCCACCGGTCAGGCCGCCGCTCATTGAGGCAACACCTTCCACTTCAGTAGCGGCTAAGCCGGCAATAATTGAAACCACTTCATCGGCAATTATTACAGTGCCCAGTTCTGATGGTAGGGACCGACCTTCTGTTTTAGCCATTTTGAAGCCTCCTCACTAAATGTATTTTAATCATTCACTCTTAGCAACATTATAGCAAACCTTCGGCGGCACTTCAATTTAAAGGAAAGCTGCTACTTTTCATCCTCCGGCTCTTCTTCCCACTCTTCATCGTCAACCAGCACCGCTTCGCCGCAGCCGGGACAGATGACCTCAATGGCCTCTTCCTGGTCCAGAAGATCTTCGTCAACAACTACTATCTCGCGGCAGTTCGGGCATTCGATCGAAAAACCATCTTCGAACTCATCATCATCGAAGTCGTAGTCATAATCGTCGTCTTCGTCATCTTCGTAAAAATCATCTTCCAGTTCAGTCAGGTCGTCGTCGATCGCTTCGGTATATTCGAATAGCTCTTCATAGTCGACCCGCACCTGCTCCAGTTCTTCCGTAATCCCTTCCATCAGATCTAGCATCTTCTGCAGGACCTTCTGCTCCTTGGTTTCCTCGCCCAGCTCAAGGCCGTCGGCCAAACCCCTTAGATACGATACACGTGCTTTAAGCTCTTCAGTCATCTCTTTCCCTCCTAGTTTTTAATAAATCGATCAGGCTCTTTCAATATAGTTTCCGGTCCTGGTATCAATTCTCAGCAGATCGCCTTCGTTGATAAAAAGGGGAACCTGAACCACCAGGCCGGTCTCCATTGTTGCCGGTTTTGATGCGCCGGAAGCGGTATCTCCCTTTACCCCCGGCTCGGTTTCAGCCACCGCCAGGGTAACGGTAAGCGGGATATCGACCCCGACAACCTCATCTTTGTAAAGGACCACTGTAAGACGGTCATTTTCCTTTAAATACTTAACACTGTCCCCAAGCTGCCCCTCACTAAGCGTAATCTGCTCGTAGCTCTCCATATCCATAACATGGAAGAAGTCGCTCTCCCGGTAAAGATACTCCATTTCTTTGCGCTCAAGGTGGGCACGCCCAACTTTTTCACCGGCCCGGAATGTTTTGTCGGTAATCGCCCCGGTGCGCACATTTTTTAACTTAGAGCGGACAAAAGCCGCCCCTTTCCCCGGTTTTACATGTTGAAACTCAAGAATGTTGTAGATATCGCCTTCGTACTCGATGGTGATACCGGTATGGAATTCGTTCGTGGAAATCACCTGGCAACCCCCCGCCTTTCATCTGCAGCTTAAATTATGATCAGTTCACGTGTACTGGTGGTCATGCTGTGGACACCTGTCTCGGTAAGATAAACCATATCTTCGATCCGCACGCCGCCCCGCCCCGGCAGGTACACTCCCGGTTCGATCGTCACTACCATGCCGGATTCCAAGGTGGTATCGCTGCGCTGGCTCAAGGCAGGGGCCTCGTGAGTTTCCAGGCCGATGCCGTGTCCGAGGCCGTGCCCGAAATATTCTCCGTACCCGGCTTTTTCTATTATATCACGTGCAACCGAATCGATCTCCTTTGTCTTTTTCTGCGGAGCCACAACAGCTGCAGCGGCCGCCTGGGCCTCTTTTACCAGATCATAAATCTCGCGCTGCCACTGATCTGGTTGCCCAAGACAAACGGTACGGGTCATGTCGGTGGCATAACCATCAAAAACTGCGCCAAAGTCTATGGTTACCATCTCCCCAGCCGCCATTACCTTTTCTGAAGCGGCTCCGTGTGGCAGGGCCCCGCGTGGACCGGAGGCAACGATAAATTTAAATGAGCGTTCCTCCGCCCCGGCCCGCAGTAAATAGATCTCCAGTTCCAGCGCCAGCTGCCGCTCGCTCATGCCCGGCCTGATCAGCGTCAGCAGGTGGGAAAAAGCCTGATCAAGTTGGGCAGCCCCTTTTTCCATCACCGCAAGCTCGGCAGCGTTTTTTACCATGCGCAGCTTCTCGACAGTGTCGGTTAGCGGCACCCACTGGTTTTTAAGTTTTTCTTCCATCTCGCGGTAGCTGTCATAGGTCAGCTGTTTTGCTTCAAAACCGATGGTGCGCCAGCCGTTCTGCGTAATTATTTCGGCGAGTCCGGGATAAAGATCGTCCTGACGGCGGATAATCGTAAATGCTCCGGCCTGTTTTTCGGCCTGCCCCAGGTAACGGAAATCGGTAACCAGGTAAGCTTGACTTTCGCTGATCAACAGCAGGCCGCTGCTGCCGTCAAAATCGCTTAAATAGCGCCGGTTAACCGGGTGCGTAATCAGCAGGGCATCAACTTCAGCCTCGCTGATCGCCTTTCTTAACATTTCCAGACGTTCAATGTTCATCCTTTTACGCCTTCGCTTATGATCTGCACCAGCGCTTCCAGCCCCAGCAGGTAGCTGTTGATCCCAAAACCGCAAATCACTCCTACGGACACGGGAGAAACCACCGAATGAGAGCGAAATGCTTCGCGGGCAAAGATATTGCTTAAGTGCACTTCCACCAACGGTAAACCTGAGGCCGCAAGCGCTTCACGCAGGGCGTAACTGTAGTGGGTAAAAGCCGCGGGATTGATTAAAATACCCTTATATGAGGCCGACGCAGCCTGGATCCTGTCGATCAGCTCTCCTTCGTGATTGGACTGGAACGAATCGATGGCCGCATCAAGCTTAACAGCCTTGGTCACTAATGCTGCATTGACCTGATCCAGGGTGATGCTGCCGTAGATTTCCGGCTCCCTTCTGCCAAGCAGGTTTAAATTAGGCCCGTGCAGCACCAGTATTTTCAGCGGGGTCATCGGTGTTTCCTCCTTATGCCTTGGTTATGAACATAAATTATTCACCCAAAGCCCTTATTCCTGCCGCAGACGCGTTAAATATTCTCTTTTTTGCTTCACTGTCATTCAGTTTCTAATGAAACCCCCTCCCCGTTGATTTAAAGGCCCAATAAAACCCCCTCCCCCTTGAGGGGGGAGGGCCGGGGTGGGGG
>CAYGHB010000196.1:0-3836 GCA_964349375.1 uncultured Syntrophomonadaceae bacterium
GCTATTCCTCCTTTTATCAAAATGGAGCAAGGGTGGTTCGGACATTATACCAGTAATTTACATGGTAAGTCAATAGTTATTTTCCCTAAATGCTCAACTTTACAAAAATATTACATGGATTTAGATGTATCATTGCTTAGTAATATGTACGAGATGCAAAATATTAACAGTAAGTGCCTGCCGGATTACTATCGGCATGTAAAGGAGCGGTGAAAAGTCCGGAATATCCCGTCTTGCTTGACACTAAGGGCTGCTCTGATATAATAACCACATCTTTCAGTAGCACCAAGGAGGCCTTCCCGTGGCTGGCAAAAAAACATTTTATATTACAACTCCAATCTATTATCCCAGCAATAAACTGCATGTAGGCAACTCTTACACAACAGTAGCTGCCGATGCCATGGCCCGCTTTAAAAGGTTAACCGGCTATCAGGTCTGGTTTTTAACCGGCACTGATGAACATGGGCAGAAGATTCAACGCCAGGCCGAGGCCGCCGGCAAGCAGCCGTTAGAATTTGTCGATGAAATAGTTGCCTGGATCAAAGAGCTCTGGCAAGAGTTGGATATCGCTTACGACGATTTTATCCGCACCACGGAAGAGCGCCACATGAAGAAGGTTGCGGCTATTTTTACCCGGTTCTACGATCAGGGCGATATCTATAAGGACAAATACGAAGGCTGGTACTGCACACCCTGCGAAGCATACTGGACCGAGCGGCAGTTGGCCGAAAGTAAATGCCCCGACTGCGGCCGCGATGTCGAGTTAATCGCCGAAGAAGCATATTTCTTTAAAATGTCAAAGTATGCCGACCGTCTGCTGGATCATATTGAAACTAACCCGGAGTTTATCCAACCCCCTTCACGTAAGAACGAAATGGTCAATAACTTTCTGAAGCCCGGCTTAGAGGACCTTTGCGTATCCAGGACCTCCTTTGACTGGGGCATTCCGGTGCCTTTCGATCAGGGGCACATAATCTATGTCTGGTTAGATGCGCTCAGCAACTACATCACTGCTCTCGGTTACGGTGAAGAGCAGAGCAACTTTGATCTGTTCTGGCCCGCTGATGTACAGCTGATTGGTAAAGATATCTTACGTTTTCATACGATCTACTGGCCGATCTTTCTGATGGCTCTCGATCTGCCGCTGCCGAAAACAGTTTTCGGGCATGGCTGGCTGATGCTGCAGGACGGAAAAATGTCCAAGTCAAAAGGAAACGTCGTCGATCCCCGGGTTTTGGCAGCCCGCTACAGCTCTGATGCCCTGCGCTACTTTTTGCTGCGCGAGATACCTTTCGGTCAGGATGGAATTTTTAGCCTGGAAAATTTTATCACCCGCATCAACACAGATCTGGCTAACGATTTAGGCAACCTGGTCAGCAGAACGCTGACTATGGCCGAGCGTTATTTTGAAGGGGTTCTTCCGGCTCCCACTGTTGCCGGGCCCGGTGACGAGGAACTGCGTAATCTGGCCCTGGGAACCCCCGCTGCTGTTGAGCAGGCAATGAGTGAGCTTAAAACGAGCGATGCTCTGTCTAATCTCTGGCTGCTGGTACGGCGCAGTAACAAGTACATTGATGAAAACCTGCCCTGGGAACTGGCCAAGGATCCGGCCGATCAGCCCCGCCTGGGTACGGTGATCTATAATCTAATCGAAAGTATCCGTATCATTGCAGTTTTGCTGAAACCTTTCATGCCGCGAACCCCGGAGAGCATCTTTGAACAGATCGGCATAAAGGGCAACAGTGCCCTGCAAAGCTGGGAATCGCTCAGCAATTGGGGCGCAATCAGTCCCGCAACCACGGTTGAGCGGGGCGATGATCTTTTCCCCCGCCTGAACCTGCAGGCCGAAATCCGTGAAATGCAGGGTGAAAAGCCGGCCGGTGATGAAATTGAAGAAAAGCAGGCGCATGAAGAAGAACAGCAGGGGTTAATCAGTATCGACCAGTTTCAGCAGGTTGACTTAAGAGTGGCCGAAATTGTCGAAGCCGAGAGAATTCCTAAGTCTGATAAACTGTTGAAAATATCGGTACTGCTCGGTGAAGAGGAAAAGCGCCAGGTAGTAGCCGGTATTGCTGAACACTACGAGCCTGAAGCCCTGATCGGTAAAAAAGTGATCTTTGTTGCCAACCTGAAACCGGTCAAGCTGCGCGGTGTCCAGTCGCAGGGGATGCTCCTGGCCGCAACAGCCCAGGAAGGCAGCCTGTCACTCACGACGATTGAGCGGGATATGCCTCCGGGAAGCAGGATCAGCTAATTTGAAGATTCTGATTGATACCCATGCCCACCTGGATTTTCCCCAGTATCGCAAAGACTTAGAGCAGGTTATTTACCGTGCGGAAGAAGCCGGGGTAGTTGCAGTTCTTAATGCCGGCACTGATCTAAATAGCTCCCGGCGTTCGGTGGAGCTGAGCGTCAGGTATGCGGCAATCAGTGCTTCAGTCGGAGTTCACCCCCATGGTGCAGCCCAGGTAAGCGGGGATTGGCGGGCGCAGCTCGAAAAACTGGCCGGGCAGGAAACCGTTCTGGCTATCGTTGAAACGGGACTTGATTTTTACCGCAACCTGTCTCCCAGGGAGACGCAGGAGCAGGTTTTTCGCGAACAGATTCGTCTTGCCGTTCAGGTTAATAAACCGCTGATTATTCACAGCCGTGAAGCCAAAGCAGATACCTTGCGCATTTTAAAAGAAGAGAATCTGCCGGTCCCGGCAGGAGTGATGCACTGCTTCTCCGGTGATCGCGACTGGCTTGATGCCTGCCTTGATCTGGATTTTTACATTTCCATCGCCGGCCCGGTCACCTACCCCCGGTCTCATGAGCTGCGCGACTTGCTGCGTTTTATTCCCGAAGATCGTTTGCTGCTCGAAACTGATGCTCCGTATCTTTCGCCGCAGGCTTTCCGTAGCGAGCGCAACGAACCGGCTTATGTTAAATTGACCTACGATCGGGTTGCCCTGGCTCTGGATAGCGATCCGGGGCAGTTAGCAACGCAGGTTTATCTGAATGCTATACGTCTTTTTTCAGATCGCCTTGTTGATTAATTGTGGGGCTTTATAAATAATAAAACAGCGCTTTCAGGGTGTGCTGAAAGCGCTGTTTCGGTGTTTAAAATTGTTTACTGCTTAAAGCTGCTGTTGCTGTTAACCAAGCAGGCTTTGCAGTTTCATGGCCAGCGACATGTCGCCTTTTACTTTCAGTTTTCCAGCCATGAAGGCCGAAGTTGCGTTCAGCTTGCCTTCGAGCATAGCAGAAAAATCTTCTGCGGCCATGGTGATGGTAATATTGGGGCTATCATGAGCTGCTTCAACGACGGTTGCTTTGCCGTCATCCACTGTGGTATGAAAAACGCCACCACCGTCTCCTGAAAGCTCAAACTGGTATACTGCACTGACCCCTTTCATTTTTGCCGGATCTGCTGCCTCAATCTTCTTGTTCAGGTTGTCTAAAACTGTCTTGAAATCTGCCATTCTATAATACGCCTCCTTAAAAAATTATTAATGCAGCGAATCAAAACCCTTTATCTTGGTTGCTTCGACACCGACCACTCCTTTTCCTGCTCAATTTGCTTAAACAGGTGAAATATTACTTGTGTAAAATATATTATATGACAAAGCAAGCTATTTGTCATTATATTTTTGCAGCTGTGAACAATTTTCTGAAGTTTGACTGAACAGGTACAGGGGGATAGAATGAGGCTGAATCAATGCCTGAAAGGAGCGTCCTGTGAGCGAACTGCCTGATGTAACCTCTCCGCGAGCACTGCGGGAGCTTTTTAAAGAGTATCAGCTAAGCCCCAGGCGCCAGTGGGGTCAAAATTTTTTGGTGGATGCAAATATTGC
>CAYGHB010000197.1:0-3816 GCA_964349375.1 uncultured Syntrophomonadaceae bacterium
GCAACTGTATCCATGATAGGAAGGGTAAGGGGGTTTTACAGTGAGTAAAAGAAACTACCTGGTGGGAATTGATGTTGGTACGGCTGAGGTTAGGGTTGGGCTTGGTGAACCCCGTCCGGACGGCACTGTCAACGTTATTGGTTTAGGCCTGAGCCCTTCCGATGGTGTCCGTAAAGGAGTTATCGTCGATCTTGATAAAACAGTCGATGCGATTGCCACTGCGGTAGAAGAAGCAGAACGGATGGCCGGTTTAAAAATTGACTCGGCCTACGTTGGACTGAAAGGGTTAAACATTGAGCTGATCGGTAATCGCGGGGTAGTGGCGGTCAGCGGTGAAGACCGCGAGATAAGGGAAGAAGATATTGAGCGGGTGATGCAGGCCGCCAGAGTGGTGGCCCTGACAATGGACCGTGAAATCGTTGACGTTATTCCCCGGGAATTTATTGTTGATGGTTTTGACGGTATCAGGGATCCGCTTGGGATGCTCGGCGTGAGGTTGGAAGTTGATGCCCTGGTAGTGACCAGTCTAATTACTTCCCTGCACAATCTGCTACGCTGTGTCAACAAAGCAGGGATCAACATCAGGGGTCTGATTTTACAGGCCTTGGCCAACTCCGAGATTTCCCTTTCACCCGATGAAAAAGGTTTAGGTGTTTTTCTGGTTGATATCGGGGCTGGAACAACTGAAATATCGCTATTTCAGCATGGAATGCTCCAGAAAATGGTAGTTGTGCCACTCGGGGGCGATCACATAACCACTGATTTGGCCGCCGGTTTGCGCATCAACTATTTTAAGGCTGAAGAACTTAAACGCGAACATGGTTCGGCAACCCTGACCAATACCGAGGGAGAACCGAAAATTGAGATTAAGACAGTAGGCAGCAACGAGCTCAGGCTGGTGTCGGAAAGAGAGCTCACTGGATTTATCGAGCCGAGGGTCCAGGAGATTTTACAGATCACCAGAGAAGAAATGGTTAAATTAGGCGGGCCATACTTGCCGCCGGCCGGGGTTGTTCTGCGTGGCGGGGTTTCCTCGATGAAAGGGATCGTCGAAGTCGCACGCCAGCACTTTGAGAGCAACCAGGTCCGGTTGGCCAATTTTGATGTGGTCGGTGTTCAAAACCCCATCTATTCGACAGTGATCGGCCTGTTGTATTACGCTCAGTATAACCAGCCCCGGATGTTTACCGCTGAAAAAGGTAAAACGGCCAGGCGGCAGGGCCCTGGTTTCTGGCAGCGTCTGAAAGATTGGATGACCGATATTATTGACTAAAAGCAGACCATTATTGGGAGGTGCTTTAAATGATCGAGTTTGATATTGAAATGGAGCAGTTTGCTTCTATCAAGGTAGTTGGCATCGGCGGCGGAGGCAGTAACGCTGTCAACCGGATGATTGCCGCCGGCTTAAAAGGGGTCGATTTTTGCGCTGTTAATACAGACTCCCAGGCGCTTTACCTGGCCAATGCAGCAACTAAAATCCAAATAGGCGAACAGTTGACCAAGGGGCTCGGTGCCGGGGCTAATCCGGAGATTGGGCGTAAAGCAGCCGAAGAAAGCCGGGACTCTCTGGAAGCGATGCTCAAAGGTGCCGATATGGTATTTGTTACAGCCGGGATGGGTGGCGGCACCGGAACCGGGGCGGCCCCGGTCGTGGCCGAAGTTGCCCGCAAGCTCGGCGCGCTTACCGTAGGGGTAGTAACCAAACCTTTTACTTTTGAAGGCAATAAACGCAAGCAGCAGGCCGAAGAGGGTATGGCTGTTTTGAAGGAGAAGGTCGATACTCTGATTACTATCCCAAACGATCGGTTGTTGCAGATTGTTGAAAAGAAAACTCCGCTGCTGGAAGCTTTTCGGGTAGCAGACGATGTTTTGCGCCAGGGTGTGCAGGGCATATCCGACCTGATCGCCGTTCCCGGCCTGATTAACCTTGATTTCGCCGATGTGCGGACGATTATGGCTGAGACCGGGCCGGCCCTGATGGGTGTCGGTCAGGGCAGCGGAGAAAACCGCGCTGTAGAAGCGGCGAAAGCGGCAACCAGCAGCCCGCTGCTTGAGGTTTCAATCGAGGGGGCGAAGGGGGTCCTGATTAACATTACCGGTGGATCCGATATCAGCCTTTATGAGGTTGAGGAGGCGGCAAGCATTGTGTCAAAATACGCCGATCCGGAAGCCAACATCATCTTTGGTTCGGTTATTGATGATAACTTCAAGGATCAAGTCAGGGTTACCGTCATCGCCACCGGTTTCAGGGAAGCACAGCAAAGCTTCCGGCCTAAGCTGGCAGCGGTTGGAGGGGTGGCTGTCAATCGTGGAGAAAACCTTGATTCGCCAACCTGGTCACGTTGGCAGCAGCAAGAAAAAATTGTAAACGAATAAATTCAAGCTAACATTTTCATGCAAAAGGGGCGATTTTCTTCCGACGGGGGAAAGCCGCCCCTTTTTTGTTGAAAAAATGCAAATTTATTCTTTACACACAATATGTTGTGGTCTATAATATAAAAAGTGCAATATGTTGATGGGAGGGCTCCCAATGAAATGCCCTTTCTGCGGTGAAGCGGATACCCGGGTTCTTGACTCAAGAGCCACTCAGGATGCCACAGCAATCAGGCGCAGGCGGCAATGCACTGTCTGTGTTAACCGGTTTACTACCATGGAAAAATTGGAAGAAGAGCCGCTGGTGGTCATTAAGCGGGATGGTCGCCGCGAGCTTTTCGATTCATCAAAAATCCTCAAAGGACTGCTGTTAGCCGGACAAAAGCGCGACATTTCGCTATCCATGTGGGAAGAGGTTGTCGAAAACTTAGAGCAGGAGCTGCGCAGCAGTTACGTGCGTGAAGTACCTACCGACCAGATCGGAGATATAATCCTGGCCCGGCTTAAGCAGATTGATGAAGTCGCTTATGTCAGGTTTGCTTCCGTCTTCAGGCAGTTTCCTGATGTGGAAACTTTCAAGGCCGAACTGGAAACGATGCTTGCCGGAAAAGGGGGAAAAGTTGATGAACAAAGACAAAGCAGTAGCTGAAACAGTAAAAGGTCACCCGGACGGAGTTATTTTTAAAGAGATCCGCAAACGCGACGGCCGGGTAGTGCCTTTTGATGCGGATAAAATCACGGAGGCTATCTATAAGGCTGTCGTTGCAGTGGGTGGCAGTGATCGCGGAATAGCTGAAAACCTGGCTAATCTGGTGATCAAAAGTCTGCAGAAAAAGGCGCACAGCGCAATCATTCCTACTGTTGAAGAGGTCCAGGATGAGGTGGAGATAGCGCTGATTGAAAACGGCCATGCCCGCACGGCCAAAGCCTATATCCTCTATCGGGATCGCCGCACGCGCATCCGCGAGGGCAAATCAGAATTAATGGATGTGGTTAAAGATATCCTGGTAGAAACCAGCCGGGAAAATGCCAACATCAGCAATTCCCCCTCGGCCAAGATGCTGCAGATCGCCTCGGCGGCCAGCAAGCAGTATTACCTGAGCAATTTAATTCCCGAAGAATATGCCCGGGCTCACGAAGAAGGAGCGATGCATATTCATGATCTCGATTATTACAGTAAAACCTTAAATTGCCTTCAGATCGACCTGACCAGACTTTTGCAGCAGGGCTTTAATACCGGTTACGGATTTATCCGTCCTCCGAAAAGGATCGGGTCGGCCGCCGCCCAGGCGGCTATCATTCTGCAGAGCAACCAGAACGATATGTTCGGCGGACAGAGCTTTCCCCATTTTGACCGCAGCATGGGTGAGATTATCCGCAGTTTCAAAACTACTCCCGGCTATGAAGAGATCTATCAGGCCATGGAGGGATTAATATATAACC
>CAYGHB010000198.1:0-3805 GCA_964349375.1 uncultured Syntrophomonadaceae bacterium
ACAGTTACATTATTGTTCAGCGCGGCGAAAATCTTCTTCTGATCGACCAGCATGCGGCACACGAGCGGTTGATTTACAATAGCTTAAAAGCACGCTTACAAAGTGAATTAAGCGCAGAAACGGCGCAGCTGACAATTCCTTACATGTTGGATATCCCAGTATTGTGGCGTGAACAGCTGCCCGCTATTTTGCCCTACTTAAGATCCTGCGGAATAGATTTAGAGCCGATTGATCTGGACAGCTACGCTGTGCGCGCTGTCCCCCTGATCTTTAACGAACCGCTCAAAGATTATGAGATTATAGACCTGCTGGAACGGCTGATCAACGATGATGAAAAAGGAGAAAAGGCTGATCAGCATGATGCGCTGCTGAAGACTATCGCCTGCCACCGTTCAATTAAAGCTAAACAACCGCTCAATCGGGAGGAAATGACAAAACTGCTCGATGAATGGATAAAAACAGAAGCAGCCGGGTATTGCCCACACGGTCGGCCAACGATGATTAGCTTTGATCGCAATCAACTGGAAAAAAGTTTCCTGCGCCGGGGCAGCTCATAAATGACAGAAGCGCTCAGTAGTTCAAAAATACCGCTGTTGGTAATCGTCGGCCCCACGGCTGTCGGTAAATCGGAGTTGGCCCTGCAGGTTGCCGAACAGTTGAAGACCGAAATAATAAGCGCTGACTCAGCGCAAGTTTACCGTTATATGGATATCGGCACCGCTAAACCGACCACAGCTGAACAGAAAATTTTTAAACACCACCTGATCGATCTTGTCGATCCCGATCAACCTTTCAGTGTTGCCGATTATCAGCATGCAGCCAATGAAATAATTAAAAAGTTGTGGTCGGCTAAAAAACTGCCCCTGATGGTTGGCGGAACCGGCCTCTATATCAGGGCGGTGGCCGGCGCCTACGCTTTTGGCAGCAAAGGCGCTGACTTTAACACGAGGACAAAATATGAACAAGAAGCGGCAAAATTTGGCCTGAGCCATCTCTACCAAAAACTTGAGGGTCTGGATCCGGAGGCTGCCGGCAAGATCCATCCTAATGATCAAAAAAGAATAATCCGGGCTCTCGAAGTATTCAATCTTGAAGGAAAACCAATTTCGGAGCAGGTCAGAAAAACCAGGATTACAGAATCGCCCTATCAAGCTGTGCTCTTCGGACTTAATATGGACAGGGCTGTACTTTATGAAAGAATTGAAAAAAGAGTGGAGAAGATGATCGAAAAGGGTTTCCTGGAAGAAGTAAACAGCCTTAGAGATAAAGGCTTCGGGGAATCAGACCCGGGAATGCAGATTCTCGGATACCGACAGCTTTTTGCTTACCTGGAAGGCAGCGCAGGGTGGGAAGAGACCATAGCCGACATAAAGAAAGAAACCAGAAACCTGGCCAAGCGGCAGTTAACCTGGTTTCGCCGGGAAAAAGAGATAACCTGGATCGATCCGGATAAATTTTCTTCGATTGACGATATTGCTGAAAATATTTGCAATATAGTGAAGGATTTAGTGCCCTGACGGGCGAATATAGTTTTCTGAAGTAAGAGATAAGAAGGGAGCCCGATCGATGAAAGGCATGATCAACTTACAGGATACTTTTCTTAACCAGGCTCGCAAAGAGAATATGTTGACAACGGTTTTCCTGATCAACGGATACCAGATAAAAGGTGTTGTGCGCAGTTTTGACAACTTTACGCTGCTCTTGGATGTTGAGGGTAAGCAGCAGCTTGTCTACAAACATGCAATATCAACAATTATTCCGGCACGTAACATTAATTTGCGAAGTGTCGATAATGACACTGCAGAAGAAGAACCCAGCGAAGAGGCAAACGAGTAAATTTTTAGGTTGATAAGTAAGCAGGAAGGCATCTTCGTTGGTGTCTTTCTGCTTTATTATGCCATAACAGGGGAAGGCGATTACAATCGAAACACCATCAACCGAAAAGGCAATTATTGTCGGGCTTAATTTAGGCCAACGCGGTGACAAACTGGAAAGATCGTTAGACGAGCTTACCCTGCTGGCAGATACAGCGGGCGCAGAGGTAGTAGCCCGCTTGTTACAGGCTAAAGATGCCCCTGATAATGCTTACTACTTGGGCAAGGGTAAAGCGGAGGAGCTTGTAAACTTAATTGAGCACATGGATGCTGATTTAGTGATTTTCGATAATGAATTAACCCCTACTCAGATCCGAAACCTTGACCGAGTCTTAGATGTAAAAGTAATCGACCGCACAGCCCTGATCCTTGATATTTTTGCTCGCAGGGCACTCTCAAAAGAAGGTAAGCTGCAGGTTGAACTGGCCCAACTGCAATATATGCTGCCCCGCCTGATCGGTTTAGGAAAACAGCTTTCCCGCCTTGGCGGGGGGATCGGAACCAGGGGACCGGGGGAAACTCAGCTTGAAGTTGATCGTCGGGTTATCCGCCGAAAGATTAGCGACTTAAAACAAGAGATTACTGCTCTGCGCAAACACAGAAAACTGCATCGCCAACGGAGGCAACGAAACCGCTGTTTCATGGTCAGCCTGGTCGGTTACACCAATGCCGGTAAGTCAACGCTCTTAAATGCCCTGACCGGCTCAACTTTATATACGGAAGATAAGCTCTTTGCTACTCTTGATCCTGCTGTCAGGCGTGGGAAGCTGGAGGGAGGCCAGGAAGTTTTATTTACCGACACGGTTGGGTTTATTGAAAAACTGCCCAAACAGTTGGTGACTGCTTTCCAGGCTACCCTGGAAGAGATAGCCGCAGGAGATCTGCTGCTCCATGTCGTTGATCTCAGCCATCCTGATTATCATAACCAGATTGCTATTGTGCACGATCACCTGCAAAAAATTGATCCCGGTTTTATTGAAAAAGAGCAGCTGATCTTTAATAAAATTGACCTGGTGGAGAATAGTAATGATTTCGCATACCTAAAGAGAGAGTTCCCGGATGCCCTTTTTGTATCGGCGATCAAAAAAGAGGGCTTAACTGAACTAAACAATAGGATCAGTTATTGTATGAGCAGGCAGAAACCGCTATTGAAGGTTGAACTGCCGTACAGCGCAGGGAAGCTTTTGTCTGAAATTCAGGAGCAAGGCGAAGTAAAATCAATTAAGTATACTGAAAAATCGATTATCGTTGAAGCAACCGTAGACGGGAGACTGGCTGCCCGTTTAAGTGAATACTCGCTCAGGGAATAATTAGAGCTTGCGGAACAGGGCAACTACTTTCCCCAAAATATCAACATCATTGACAAGGATCGGCGGATAAACGCTGTTTTCCGGCTGCAGTCTGAAACCGTAATTTTCGCGGAAAAACCTCTTGATCGTTGCCTCATCTTCAATCCGGGCGGCGACAATTTCACCGTTTTCGGCAGTAACCTGTTGCCGCACCATAACATAATCACCATCGTTGATGCCGGCGTCGATCATGCTGTCGCCGGACACTTTTAAGACAAAGCAGTTTTCGCCAACTGAGAGATGGTCGGGAATGGGAAAATAGCCTTCGCGGTTTTCGGCGGCAAGAACAGGCATGCCGGCGGCGACACGACCAACGAGCGGCGCAAAGGAGCATTTTAAATCCGGCTCGCCCTCGGCGCTGACCAACAGTTTAATCGCCCGTGGCTTGGTAGGCGATCTATGGATATAGCCTTTTTCCTGGAGCAGGTCAAGATAACCGTGAACGGTAGCGGTGGAACTGATGCCTAAGGCCTTGCCGATTTCACGGACAGAGGGGGGGTAGTTGCAGCTGGCTACCTCCTGTTCAATATATTGGAGGACTCGCCGCTGTTTCTCTGTTAGGGGTTCCATGCCATCACCGCC
>CAYGHB010000199.1:0-3805 GCA_964349375.1 uncultured Syntrophomonadaceae bacterium
GCAAAACCAACATAAAAGGTGGCCCCGCCGAGACCGGCCAGTGCGCCGGCGATGGCCATCGAGAGGATTACATTGCGGTTGACATTAATACCGGCTGCGCCGGCGGCGTCGCGGTTATAACCAACCGCTTTCAGTTCGTAACCCAGCGTAGTTCGCTCCAGGATAAAGGCACTGATGACAACGAAGATTATAGCCAGGAAGAAGCCTAAGTTAATATAAGAGCCGCTGAAGAGGCTGGTCAGCCAGGGCACTTTCAGCGACGCAGCCGCCGGAATCCGCTGCGATTCTGTTTCAAGGAACGGACCTTTGAAATACTGCGGTACGATGTAAAAAACAGTCCAGTAAGCGATCCAGTTCATCATGATCGTGGAAACAACTTCATGAACATTAAATCTCGCTTTCAGCAACCCGGGCAGAGAAGCCCAGAGAGCGCCGCCAATCAGGGCAGCTAAGATGATAAACGATAGCAGGATCGGCTTCGGCAGGTCAAAGGTTAGACCGACTGCCGTAGCGCACAAGCCACCGATTAACATCTGACCCGCCCCACCGATATTAAAAAGACCGGTTTTAAAAGCAAAGGCTACCGAGAGGCCGGCAAAAATCAGCGGTGTGGCGGTCGCCAGGGTGTTGCCTATCCGCTCGATATTCATTAACCCGCCTCTAAATAGGTGATAAAAACCGTCCAGCGGGTTATTACCGGTAGCAATCATCAGGATCGCTCCGGCAATCAAGCCTAAGATAACGGCAAACACCGACATCAAAAAGTCCTTTTTCATTCCAACCTTGGTCTTCAAGCGACAGCACCCCGCTTTCCTCCGGCCATCATCAGACCAATCTCATTTTCATCTGTTTCCGCAGCATTAACGATACCGACCAGTTCGCCGTTATAAATAACCGCTATCCGATCGGAGAGATCAAGGATTTCATCAAGTTCAAGGGAAATCATGAAAACCGCTTTGCCCTGATCACGCTGCTCCAGCAAACGTTGATGAATATATTCAATGGCGCCTACATCCAGGCCGCGGGTGGGCTGAACAGCAATCAGCAGGTTGGGGTTGCCATCAATCTCCCGGCCAACAATTGCTTTCTGCTGGTTTCCTCCTGACAGCGAGCGCGCTGATGCTTCAGCGCCCTGCCCGGCACGAACATCAAAATCCTTGATTACTCTTTCTGCATGAGTGTAAACATAATCCCAATCGATCAGACCCCTGCGGGAAAAGGGCTCCAGGTAATAGTTTTTAAGAATCAGGTTTTCCTGCACGGTGTAATCCAGAATCAGGCCGTGTTTATGACGATCTTCGGGAATATGGGCCATCCCGGTTTCGATCCGCTTCCTGGTTGAAAGGTTGGAAATGTCCTGACCATTAAGAATAATACTGCCGGATTCGGGCCTGCGCAGACCAATGATCGTTTCAACCAGTTCCGCCTGCCCATTACCATCCACCCCGGCCAGGCCGACTATTTCGCCGCACCTGACACTCAAGCTGAAGTTTTTAAGCCCGAGCATCCCGCTGCTGTTCTTAACTGAGAGATCTTTAATCTGCAGAATTTCTTCAGCGGGGTTAGCCTCTTTCTTGTTAAGATCGAAGAGTATTTTGCGCCCAACCATCATTTCCGCCAGTTTCTCTTCGGTCGTGTCGGACGCATTAACTGTACCGACAACTTTCCCCCACCGGATAACCGTGCAGCGATCAGCAACAGACATGATTTCGCGTAATTTATGAGTAATAAGGATGATTGTTTTACCTTCATCGATCAGGTTGTGCATGATCTTGATCAAATCTTGCACTTCCTGAGGGGTTAATACAGCTGTCGGTTCATCGAAAATCAATATCTCGGCGTCACGGTAGAGCATTTTCAGGATCTCCACCCGCTGCTGCATCCCCACCGAAACATCCGATATTTTGGCATCCGGGTCTACATTAAGACCGTATCTTATGGAAAGCTCTTTAATACGGGCCGAAGCGGAGCGTGTATCAACCATCAGCGCCCTGGTCGGCTCGATACCAAGAATAATATTTTCTGTGACCGTGAAATTGTGAACAAGCTTGAAGTGCTGGTGAACCATGCCAATTCCTAAATCATTGGCAACGTTCGGATTGGCAATATTTACTTTTTCACCGCGCAGGTAGATTTCCCCCTGATCCTGCTGGTATAATCCAAAAAGAATGTTCATCAGGGTTGACTTACCGGCTCCGTTTTCACCAAGCAGGGCGTGAATTTCGCCTTTACGAACCTCAAAGGTTATGTCATCGCAAGCTACCACACCGGGAAAACTTTTACGAATACTTTTCATTTCGACAATAAGTTCCAAAAGCATCAGCTCCCGCAGGTTATTAAGAGGATTGGAACCGAAAATGATTAGTAAAAAAGGGCGGGTTAAACCGCCCTTTTTTAAGTTAACGCTTTGGAAACATTACTTGATCAGGTCACCCTGAACATCGGATACAATTAAGGTTCCGGCCTGCATTTCAGCAAATGCGGCTGCAACTTTTTCGACTACATCGGGATCAAGGTTCGGGTTTTCCTTCGGGATACCGATTCCATAATTCGAAGCATCGAAAGTGAGGATTTGACCGCCGGGGAATACCCCGTTTAACTCGGCTTCAATCATGTCGTAAGCGGCAACATCGATGTACTTCATTGCCGAAGTTAAGATTATCGAACTTGTACCATCATAAATACCTTCAGCGTATTGATCGACGTCGACGCCGATAATCCAGACATTCTCACCGGCAGAGGCTCTGGTTTTCGCCTCGTTGATTGCTCCGACACCTACACCACCAGCTGCGGCAAAAATGGCATCCACACCTTTGTCAAACATAGCAGCAGCGAGAACCTGGCCGGCTGCGACGTCATCAAAAGTGCCCTGATAAATAAAGTTATCGGCGTTCATAACAACCTGGGTGCCATAATTCTCGTTGGCGTAGAGCACGCCCTGCTGGAAGCCCCAGTTAAATTTCTGAACCGGGGGTATTTCCATCCCGCCGATGAAACCAACTTCTCCTTCGCCCAGCTGCAAAGCAGTTGCCAAACCGGCTAAAAAGCCCGATTCGTGCTCGGCAAAGAAGATCGAGACGACGTTATCATTGACAACAGGTGTCCAATCACCGGCATGGGGGTAGCCGTCAATTAGAACAAATTGAGCATTGGGATAACGGGTCTGAACATCATAGATAGCAGTCTCGAATTTAAATCCCGGGCAGACGACAAATAAAAATCCGGCGTCAACCAAGTTGCCGATTTCGGTAATATAATCTGCTTCAGTAGTTCCGCCGGGCTGCAGGTACCTGGTCTCCAGACCAAAGTCCCTGGCAGCAAGCTGGACGCCTTCCCAGGTACCCTGGTTAAAGGACTTGTCGTCGATAGTCCCGGCATCGGTTACCATCCCAACCCTTAGCTCAGTTGGCGCTTCCCCGGTATCGTCGCCAGTATCATCAGCCGGCGGTGTAGCGGGAGTGCCACAACCGGTTACAGCAAAGACAAACACCACTACCAGAAGTAAAGCTAACCACTTTTTCACATTAAAACCTCCTCTTTTTTTATAACCCAATTTGTACACTAAACAAAGTTTTCAGGCTTGTCAAGCATGAAAACTGTTCCTGCACGTCAGGGTTACTGAAGTTATATATTCTTCAAGGCAGGCAAATATCCTGCTGAAAAGAATACTTTTTTTAAGGAAGGAATTCCTTGCCCGACTGCGAAATTAACACAGTTGTTACGTATACATAAGCTGCTTTCATAAGAAGCCGCCGGTAATTACTTTATTTGCAGGCAAAGGAGAGGTTAAAATGAGTCAAATCAG
>CAYGHB010000200.1:0-3794 GCA_964349375.1 uncultured Syntrophomonadaceae bacterium
TAGAAGACTGGAGCCGGTAAGGCCAGCGATTTCAAGACATTCAGAAAGAATTTATCATTTAACTTATGTTCCTCTACTCCCTGGAACTTCCCTAATTTGGTCTTCAATTAAATCCTCGTTTTAGTGATGCACTTAAAAGTTTATATTTGCCCCGCTAATATTTGTTTCCGTAATTCCGGTTCAAATTTTTCGATGGCGTAGCGCAGCATGGTACGCGGCATCTTATGGTGATGTTTCTTTAAGAATTCCAGTTCACAATTGTGATTACGGTTGCCTACTTCCCGCAGCATCCAGCCGACAGCCTTGTGAATCAGGGCATGCGGGTGTTCGAGCAGCCGCTCCGCCAGTGTAAGGGTTTGATCAAAGTGCCCCTGCTTGATGAAATAGTAAGTGGCAAGGATAGCAACCCTTTGCCTCCACAGTTCTCCCGATAGAAAGAGTGCTTCTAACAGCGCCGGATCTTTTCCGAAAAGATAGGGGCCGAGAATGTAGGGGGCTGATGAATCAACTAGGTCCCAGTTGTTGACATAGTCAAGATTGTTTAAATAAAGCCTGACCAGGTCAGCGCGCTTAGAGGCCGATTGCTCCTTCTCAAAGTGCAGGCGCATTATGAAGAGAGCGGTCAGACGGTATTCGTGACAGGGATCCTGCAGCAGTCTTTCTAACTCGGTAAGAGTGATCTTTTTGTAATGCCGGCGGGCAATTTTACGCTGCTCCGGGACGGTGACGCCGATAAAAAGATCACCTTCCCCGTAATCACCGGGGCCGGTTTTAAAAAAGCGCATCAAGTCTTCCGCTTTTCCGGGAATAACCGCTTTCTGCAGGTCGTTTTTAATTTCTTGTAGCAGGTCCATCTTTATCCCCCCTGGCTATTGCAGCAGAATCGAACGCGTATCTATGTCGACAAAATATTTGGTGACATTGCCGCCTAAGAGTTGTTCAATGTCGGCGGCAAGACCGTTGCAGGCTTTAACCACGGCATCACGGTTGTAGTCTGTGAAACCGTCAATGGGAAAGAAAAAATTACAGCTGTTTTCAGTCACCTTTCCCGCTTCACTTTGCCGCCAGATCCACTTGCGGGTTTTAACGGTACTCCCGGAAGCATAGACCAGCTCTCCCTGATCCGGGACTTCACATTCTCCTCCGCCAAATGGCACAAAAGTATCTCCTGCCTGGCTGAAACGAACCAGAATATCGCTTTCAGTTGCATCCAAATCGTGGGCGCCCATCGGCAGAGTGTAGTTAAGGGAATAGATGTTGACCAGGTTGACAACAGGGTTGATAGCGGGCAGGCTGCCCCCCTTGGCGATGCGGGCGCTTAGTGCTTCAACCGAGCAGGGGAACCTGTTTGGATTGATCCCCAATTTTTCAAAGGCCCTGCGGTATGGCTGTATGTCGGGATGTTCTTTAGGCTTGATCAATGCGAATTTATCTTTTGCTCTCTGCATCGCTTCTTCCAGCATAACAGCAATTTGCCCGTTGCTGCCGCTGTTGTTTATACCTCGTCCGACAACAACGCCGAAAAAGACCGTGGGCAGAAGATCGAAGACGGCATCCTCAACAGAAAATTTCATTTAGTACAACTCCCCTAATGGATTACTTTTATTATAATGGAGCAGGTCCGGAAATGTCGAATGCTAGCCAAACTATAACTTATATTGGTCTAGATGTAAGTTGACGATGAAAGGTTCAGGGCTTATGATGATCAAAGACAGCCCGGCAGGACTGCATTATTTTAGTGATGCGATCCTGATTTACATGGGCGTTGATCGATAATTCTAAAAAGGGTGGAATAATTGAGCGACAGGTTGAAGGACCTCGGTTTTACAGAAAAGCGGCTGCAGGAGGCGGCAGGCAGCGAAGATTTTGTACCCGGAAGGGTTATTGCCCGTGATAAAAAGCGCTACCGCGTTGCCACCGCTGACCATGATTTGCAGGCGGAAGTATCCGGCAGGTTTCGCTACCAAGCCAGTGCTAGCTCTGACTATCCGACGGTAGGCGATTTTGTAGTGCTGGATAATGTTGTTGATAACCAGGGCATTGCCATCATTCAGCATGTTCTGAACCGCAGCGGGTTTTTCGAGCGCAAAGCCGCGGGAACGGACCACGATACCCAGGTGCTGGCGGCTAACGTAGACCTGGCCTTTATTTGCATGGCCTTGAACAGCGATTATAACCTGCGCCGGCTGGAACGTTACCTATCCCTGGTTTGGGCGGGGGGAGCGGTGCCGGTAGTGGTCCTGACCAAGGCAGATCTGTGCCCGGATCTAGCTGACAAACTGAAAGAAGTTAAAGCTGCTGCTCCCGGTGTTGATGTTCTGGTTACATCCGGTCTGACCGAAGATGGTTTCAAACCAGTTCAAGCTTACCTGGAAAGCGGTAAAACCTATGTTTTTCTCGGTTCATCCGGGGTCGGCAAATCAACGCTGATCAACCGTATGCTGGGATCGGAGCAGATCAAAACCAGGGAAATTCGCAAAGACGGTAAAGGAAAGCATGCAACCACCAGGCGGGAGCTGATCCTGATTCCCGGGGGCGGAGCGGTGATCGATACCCCGGGCATGCGCGAATTGGGCTTGGAAAGCGCCGATCTGGCCAACGCTTTTTCAGATATCGAACAACTTGCTCTAAACTGCAAGTTTAAAGATTGTGCTCATTTAAGCGAACCGGGTTGTGCTATTCTACTGGCAGTAGAAGAAGGCAAACTGGATGCGGAACGTTTGGCCAATTACCGAAAACTGCTGAAAGAAGCCAGGTACGTGGGGCTTAACTCCAAACAGCTGGAGCGGGAAAAGATCAACGAAATGTTTTCCGGCATCGGCGGTCTGAAGCAATTCAGGGACTATATCAAGTACACGCATAAAAAGCGTTAAAAATCAGTTTATGCAATTTAAGAAACCCCGCTATTCTCGAGCAACAGTAGGCAGGTTAAATACCCCCTTTTCACGAATCCTAAATTGAGGAAATTGGAAAAGGGGTGTTTCTATGACTGACCTGCTATATTTTTCTGGAATGTTGATCTTCCTTTACTTCATGGTTTTCTTTATTGTGGCCCAGGTTATTCGTAATAATTCGATTGTTGATATGGGTTGGGGTTTTGGTTTTGTGGTTGTTGCTTTCGCTACCCTCCTCTTTACAGGAGCGTACGCCGAGCGTAACCTCTTGCTGACGTTGCTGATTATGATCTGGGGCGGCCGCTTAACCTACCATATTGTCAGGCGTAACTGGGGCAAACCGGAAGACTTCCGCTATGCCAAATGGCGCCAGGAATGGGGTCGCTGGCTTGTGCCGCGTGCTTTTCTGCAGGTTTTCATGCTGCAGGGTTTACTGATGTTGATCATCGGTTATCCGATTATTGTTGTAAACGCTCACCCGCAGGTGGGTTTGAACCTGCTTGATTATCTGGGGATCGTCGTCTGGATAGTCGGCTTCTATTTTGAATCTGTTGGCGATAGACAGTTGGCCGACTTTAAAAAAGATCCGGCTAACAGGGGGCACGTGATCAAGAGCGGGCTCTGGAAGTATACCCGACATCCCAACTATTTCGGCGAGGCAACGATGTGGTGGGGAATCTTCCTGATTGCCCTTTCTGCGCGCTTCGGGTGGACGGCGATCATCAGCCCGTTGACCATTACCCTGCTGCTGCTTTATGTTTCAGGAGTGCCGCTGCTGGAAAGAAAATATAAGGATAACGAGGAATTCCAGGCTTATGCTAAAGTAACTAACAAGTTTTTCCCCTGGTTTCCGAAAAAGGGGTAACTTAGAAAACGGGAGGCGCTTTTATGGGTAATTAT
>CAYGHB010000201.1:0-3783 GCA_964349375.1 uncultured Syntrophomonadaceae bacterium
CCTGAACCTCTCGCTGCCTGCGGCTTAACGCCGCAGCTTGCATTTGGCGCCGCGCATGTCGCCACCAAATGCAATGCCCGCTGCCTCATCTCACGTAATATCCTGCAACTTCAGCGATAACAAGCGTTATGTAATCGGCCTGGCCCGGCAAGCCCATCCGGCCAAAATTCGCCTCTTACATAACGGTTATTATCGTAAGTTGCCTACATGACCGTAGTTTTACCGCTCGCCCCCACCCTGTTAAAAATTAACTTAATGGTAGGCCTGCTCTGCAGGACCCAGCACACCTGGCCAGGGTGCGGCCAGGAGTGCATCCGGACTTGCGCAGTTCGTCAACAACTTTGCCTTATCTCCACCGGGCCGCGCATAAACCGCGCGGGCCCGGCTTCGCTGCGGCCGCAGTAGATGCCTCGCTGCGCTTAAACCATAAAGCAGCAATTGCGCCTGCCAGACCAGCTGTCAGCGCAATTGCTCAAGAATGGGTAAGACAAGGGTGTTTCAAACAGAACAGCATACTTTTCTAATAACCGTTCCTGTGTTTTGCCTTGGCTTCATAAATATTATTTATAAGTCTATAGACTGTAGTACCCGTATTCTTTGGCCAGTCTTTACATTGTGGGCAATCTTGTTGCTCGGCACGTTTTACGGCTAAACTAATCCGTTCTTCAGTGAACTGCCCACATGAAATTCTTTTATTGTAATCCCCTAAATGTTTATTTAATCTCTCCTTGCAAACCTTGGCAGTTTTATGACCGCTTAGATCTTCAAAATGGAGAAGGAGCCAGTATTCAAAGTTAGGGTTGCTTAGCGCAAAATAATAATTTGGCTTCTCTTCTGACCATTTGTAAAGTGCGTTTAATTGCTCGTCTGTCCACTGATCTTTGTCTACAACTAGCCAGGCTTCGTCTTCCTTTCGAAGATCTGTCTTTGTAAGCTTTTTCTTTATTTCACTTAATACATCCTTGGGAGAGTTACGGTATTTATTACTAATACATTCAATCTGAATAATTGAGCTTTGATCGTTAAACATATTGAAGTATTGCTGTTCCGTTACTGCTCCTTCAACTGAAATTAGAAATAGCACTTTCTGACGTCGTGTGCCTAAGGGCCGTTGATATTTTCTCGGCCTGGGTGCCATTAGTTCACCTCCAGGCAACCGGCATCCCTATCTTTTAATAATATTTTCGGGATACCTCCAAGACGCCCCTGCAGGTAACTTTTCCGGAGGTCTTTATCGTTACGTAATTCTTTATACTCGCTAAAGGAAAAAAGATTCGAGCTGCCATCTGCATTTCTCTCGGTAACCCACATTTCATCACGCCGAAAGATATCCTGATCCATAAGCAACAAGTCGTGAGTAGACAGGATTAGCTGAGAACGGCTTTTTCCCGAGCAAGATGCATGGTAAAATCCAATCAGTTTCCTGCTAAGGATGGTATGTAAACTGCGATCCAGTTCATCAATCAAATATACTTTTTTTGAATCTTTAGCTGAAGCGTCCAAAAAGGCAGGAAGCAAATCTATAACTCTTCTGCTGCCATCTGATTCATGCTGCATCTCAAATTCAACTTCATTACCCAAAACGTCTAGATGCTTAGTTACCAGCTTTCTTGCAGTCAATTCTCCTTCCTTTCGTGACACTAAAAACCAGAGATGCTCTGAAAGCGAGGCAATTAAAGCGGTTTTATCTTCTTCTAACTCTTCTTTAATTTCACTAATTAATTTCTTTGGCAGAGGCAAATGCTCAACAGGCAGCTCTTTCCCTCCTAAGCTAACAATTCCTGTATCCAGCAGTGGCAACAATTTGCTCATATCTGCGTACAATGGACTATTTTCATCAATAAAAAAGTTATAGTGTTCAAACCTGGTGTCAGGAGCAACCATTACCAAAGATTCTTTAAACCAGCTATAGACCGGTAGAAATTCATTGTTCTTTTGTGAAACAGAGTTAGTTAAGAACAGTTGATTATCCCTGGTTCCCTTAAAAGCATACTTTAGGGCTTGGTTGCTTTCGAGAGTTTCATGGAAACTTACTTCTTCACCTATGCGGTCGTATAGTATTGTTTCATTGCTGCTAGTTATTTTTGTTAGTCTCTCCTCAACGACTGCCTGTTTGGTAACCGCAAATATTAATTCGTATATTATTTCATCAACCAGAATTTCGATGGCGAAACGACAGGGCTTATCTTTCATCTCAGGGTTTAGCCTAAAGGGCTCGACTGATATAAGCTTGTCGGGCTGTACGCCTGTCCCTTCCAGCACCATTTTTTTCACAAATCTCATCGCCTGAAAAAAGTTTGTTTTTCCAGAAGCATTCCCGCCATAAATAGCAGCGGTCGGCAATATCCGTGCCCGATATTTTTTTATATAAGGTACTCTTTCATTGTGCTGCTGCTCTCTTGTAGCGATCATGGTAAAGGATGCTTTTTCTTGAAACGAACGCCAATTTTCCACTGAAAAATTAATAATCATTTTATACACTCCGATATAAGAGATATTATCACTTAGCATGTAGTATATTACATTAAAAGTGTCACCATGTCAACGCTTAAAGAGATAATATCTCGATATTTGTGGTTTTCTATTTGCACCTTGGGGTTAGTTACGATATTCAAAGACTTATAGCCTTGCTCTGTTAATTATTGGTTCTTTTAAGTAAACATCCTCGGCTATCTTTAATTACAAATTAACGTTTACAAGCCGCCCTGGTTTGCTTTCGCGATAAAATCTTCCAGAGTTACGATTTCCACCAGGTTGCTGTGGCGCAGGTGCCGATCCAGGCCGCCGCCAGTATAAAACTCGCGCAGCTTCCAGCCACCGCCGCCGAGCACCAGGTAGGCCTTGTCATAATCATTATCGCTCGCTAAAACCGTTTCGGCCAGGCACATCGCCTCAAAGGGCACCTTCTGTTCTGCCGTTCCGCTAACCTGCTGCCATTTAAGCGAGATGATTATTTTACTTCCGGCGCTGTCTTCCGCCAGGACATCAACGACATGTCTGCCTCCGCCCAGGCGGTTGCCGATATTCACCTGCGTATCGTAGCTATAACCGCCGTGAATGAGAGACGGGATCACCATCTGCTCAAGCACTGCGCCAGTGGTGGTATCGCGTGGTGTCATCACACTAAAACCCTTTCGTGGCCAATATTTCTTTTGCGGGAGACCGGTCGCCGTTGCAGCTGATCCTGCGCGGCGCATCGTAATAGGCGATATTAAAACCGTAATCCGTGTAGAGCTCAACGATGCGCTCGGTAGCCTGGTTGGAGAGCACCACCGGGCCTGGTTGTTTGGCCAGCCATTTAACTAGGCGCACCTGATCGGCCCAGGTGAAACCATCTTTCGAGTAGCTGGTAAATTCAACATCATAGGGCGGATCGGCATAGATGAAATCGTCGGCCCCAAGTTTTATGAGGTCGAACTCCTTGCAGCTAAAGGTCCATGCCGCGAAGACTTCCTTGTATGAATGATAATCGCGGATGTAATTGATTGTTTTATAACTGCCGAAGGGCACGTTAAATTCGCCGCTTTGATTAAAACGGCAGAGGCCGTTATAGCCGGTACGGTTTAAATAGTAGAAGAGCTCCGCCGCTTTTTTGGTGTTTTCTTTGCCTGCTTTGATTAAGGCATTAAAGAGCTCGCGGTGTTCATAATAAAGGGTTTTATCGTTCTCCATCTTCAGGCTGATCTTAAAACCTTTCTGCAGCCAGCGGAAAAAGTTGATCAGATGAGGGTTAACATCATTGAGCAGGGCTCTTTCCGGCAGCAGGCCTAAAGTAACAGCCAG
>CAYGHB010000202.1:0-3752 GCA_964349375.1 uncultured Syntrophomonadaceae bacterium
GAGCGATCCGGAACTGGAATCCCTCTTTGAGCAGATGCACCAGTTGCGGGTGAAGATTGTCGAGCGGCAGGTCGAGCTTGGCAACCTGACCGAGGAAGAGGGAAATACAATAATCAATAGGATCCAGGAGCGCTTTCAGTTGATGTTGGAGAAAGGCTTCGGCGGCGGATACGGCATGTTTGGCCGCTTCGGCGAGGGTGGTTCCGGCAGGGGTTTCGGTCATTGCTGGAGGTAGAACACTGCTAGCTGCAAGGTTTATGAAACGCTGAACCATGCCCAAAGGGAAAGCCGCTGATTAGCGGCTTTCCTTTTTCCGGACAGTTGTTTAATATATAAAGCATAAAGGTATTGCTTAAAGAACCGGGGTTGAATCAAATGGATAAACAAAAGATTCTGGTTGTTGATGACGAAAAGAAGATAGCCGCTGTGCTTAAAGCCTATCTTGAGCAGGATGGGTTTGCGGTGATCACTGCAGCTGAAGGTCTGGAAGCGCTTAAATTGGCGCGCCGGGAAGAGCCCGACCTGATTATTCTTGACCTGATGCTGCCAAACTTAAGCGGTGAAGAGGTCTGCCACCGCCTGCGCCAGGAAGGTTCACGGATTCCGGTTATTATGCTGACGGCAAAAACGGCTGTAGAAGAACGGGTCCATGGCCTCGGTCTCGGCGCTGATGATTATGTCCTGAAGCCTTTCAGCCCGCAGGAGTTGCTGGCCAGGGTCAAAACGATTCTGCGGCGCGGGGAACCAGAACCCGGCTTACTGACTGACATTCTGGAACTGCTTGGTGGTCGGCTGAGGATCGACCTGCCGGCTCACAGCCTGACCTGGGATCAGCAAAGTATAGCGCTGACACCCACAGAATATAATCTCCTCGTTTACCTGGCCCGCCGACCGGGTCGGGTTTTTTCCCGGACACAACTGGCGGAAGAACTCTTCGGGTATGATAGTTTTAGCGATGACCGGTCGGTTGATGCCCATGTGAAAAATCTGCGCCAGAAACTGCAGGCCGCAGGCGTTGAACCGGTGCTCAAAACTGTTTACGGGGTAGGTTATAAATATGACGAACACTGATCATTTAAATAAAAAGCCGCTCTGGATTCGCCTGGCGCTTTATTTCGTAGGTTTGACTGCTGCCACTCTTTTAATATTTCAGCTGGTTTTCAACTATTCACTGGAAAAGCATCTGCAAACTTATATCATTGAGCGCGAGGAGGCTCTCAACCGGCAGATAGTTTCAGCTTTTTTAGATTACTACGAAGAAAACAGCAGCTGGACCGGGATTCAGATTCCGCTTTTTCATGTTGCTCTCAGCACCAATACCCGCCTGGTGCTGGCCGATGAAACGGGTCGTTACATTCTGGACAGCGGTCAGGGCAGGCGCAGGCACATGATGATGACAGGTGCCGGAGAGATTGACTTAGATGAATCGGCGGCTTACCACTACCAGCTGAACAGCGGTGAGGCAGAGGTAGGGAAGTTGATCATTTTTCACCAGGCTGTGGAGAAAGGCACAGCCTGGCAGGAGCAGGACCTTGTTTTTAAACGGGCAATTACCCGTTCATTGCTGATGACCGGTGTGGTGGCAGTAAGCGTAGCCCTGATCCTGGGCATTCTCTTTTCACGCCGCTTGTCAAAGCCCTTAGAAGAGGTGGCTGACGCTGCCCTGGTTATTGCCCGCGGCGATTACAGCCGCAAGCTGCCGTCTTATGAAAACAGGGAGCTGGCGGAGCTGTCGTCCAGCTTTAACCGGATGGCCGGGCAGCTTCAGGAACTGGAGATGCTGCGCAAACGCTCGGTGGCTGATCTGGCTCACGAACTGCGCACCCCTCTGACTACTTTGCGCAGTTATGTTGAAGCATTAAAAGACGGGGTGCTTCCAGCGGACGAGCAGCATCTGAATATATTAATGGAAGAGATTATGCATCTCAACCGGGTGGCAGCTGACTTAGATGAACTGTCCAGGGCGGAACGCGCTGACAGCAACGGCCGGGAGGGGGAATTAATTGAGCTGAACCGCTTCTTAAGCGACAAGGCAGCTTCGTTTAAGCTTCTCTTTCAGGATAAGGCGATTGAATTAAGTCTTGAGCTGCCGGATGAGCAGCTCTTTGTTGTTCAGGATCCGGCTGTTTTAGGGAAAATCATCGGCAACCTGCTTGATAACGCCTATCGTTATACAGACTCCGGAGGAGCGGTTAAAATGGAGCTGCATCGGGAGCCTCTCTTTGATCCGGATGCGGTAGCGCCTGTTGGTCAGGTTGCCACGCTTCAGCGGCCTGGTGAATCGCCGGATCACAGCAAACTGTTGATGATCACCATAAGCGACAGTGGAATTGGCATTGACTCCGATCACCTGCCCTATATCTTTGAGCGCTTTTTCCGCGTTGATCCGTCAAGGGAGCGAGGCAGCGGCAGCGGCGGTTCCGGAATCGGCCTGGCCCTGGTCCGGGAGCTGATCCGCTCAGCCGGTGGGCTGATCCAGGTTGCCAGTAGCCCGGGGGCAGGCGCCACTTTTTATCTCTACCTGCCTAAAGCTTAAGAAAGCTCAATAAATTGCTTGCTTCTCACTTCTTTTAATTATAAGCTATCACTGTTAACCACATTTACCTGGGCAGGGAGATCAGCCTTTTACATTGAATGCGAAAACACTGGATGATAATACGATCGGGATCTGGTATGGTATTGTAGCCTACAGCCTCTGGGGAATATTACCCCTTTACTGGAAGCTGCTTATCACTGTTCCGCCCCTGCAGATCCTGGCCCACAGGATCATCTGGTCTTTCATTTTTATGATCGTGATTGTGGCCGGCACGCGCGGCGGCAAAGCCCTGACTGCGGTGTTCGCCGATAAAAGAAGACTTTTATACATGTTCCTCTGCGGTTTTGTAATCAGCGTCAACTGGTTTACCTATATTTACGCAGTCAATACCAACCATGTTATCGAAGCCAGCATGGGTTATTTTATCAATCCCCTGGTGGTGGTGCTGCTCGGGGTCACAGTCCTGAAAGAAAAGCTGTCGCGCTGGCAGTTGATTGCCTTGATCCTGGCGGCGATTGGGGTTTTAATTATTACCACCCAGTATGGCCGGGTGCCATGGATTGCTATCTTCCTGGCTTCAACCTTTGCGGCCTACGGATTAATTAAGAAGATGGCCAAAGTAGACTCGGTGACCGGCTTAACCCTGGAAACCTTTATCGTGATGCCGATTGCCCTCCTTTACTTATTAAGCCTTGAAGCCCAGGGCAGCGGGGCGATGGGCACGGAACCGCTGTCGATCCAATTGATTTTGGCCGGAGCCGGTATCGTTACCGCCACTCCACTGATCCTTTTTGCCCGGGGTGTAGAAAAGACCACTTTCTCGATGATGGGTTTTTTGCAGTATATTGCACCATCACTGACCCTGCTGCTTGGCATCTTTGTCTTTAAAGAGTATTTTTCAACGATCCACTTAATTAGTTTCTGCTTTATCTGGGCAGCCCTGATCATCTTTACCCTGGCCAATGTCGGCTTACTGAAGGAACCACTGAAGGAACCACAGCAGGCTCTGTTAGACAAACATTAATGAGAGTGCTATAATAGCGAAGGCAATTTAATAGCTGAGTTTCAGGTGTCTAAAGACTTAATAAGGGAAGCCGGTGTAAGTCCGGTGCGGTCCCGCCACTGTAAGTGGGATGCGCTTTCTGAGGCCACTGGTAAGATAACCGGGAAGGCAGGAGGCGCAGTGAACACGAGCCAGGAGACCTGCCTGAAAACG
>CAYGHB010000203.1:0-2551 GCA_964349375.1 uncultured Syntrophomonadaceae bacterium
CCCCCAGAGTAGTTTGTGGGCAGCGTACATTTCTAAATGGTGAGATTGCTGTTACCTTTGAGGATTTTTTTGCTGTCTGCGTCGCCAAAGTAGCGGCGGGCAATTAAGTCCTGGGTAAGACGGGGCAGCGGGCGGTCAGAGCGGCGTAAGACCTCGCTGATCACCAGAGGCGTTCTGGGTGAACTGCCTGTTCCGGGCCAGAGGCGGCAAAAGAGCGGGTATTCCACCGCGGCGCTGGTATTAACCTTAAGCGCACCAATCGCCGTTTTAAAACCGGCATTGAGAAAAGCCGCCGAGTGAGAATCACCATAGCAGCAGAGGTTATAGACCAGACGCAAGCGCTCCGGGGCGGCAACTTTTTTGATCTCCCTGCCCAGCTCCACCGCTGACACCCAGCGATCGAAAAACCGGACCCGCCCCCGTTCCCCGTGCAGCTGAAAGAAAAGATCAACAGCTTCTATTCCCCGCCTGCCGCTGATTTTATCCAGCCGCTCCAGAAAAACAGGCCAGGTTACATCTTTATCCCGCAACGCGCTGATCTCCCGGTAATGAGCGCCAAGCAACCGCCTGGCCATCTCCACTCCGGCCAGCTCGATAAACTCGTAAAGACGCCTGAAGCGGCTGTCACCGTGCTCCGCCAGGCAGTTGACCACCAGCAATATCCGCTTTTCTTTCGTCATAAAATTACTCAATTAGTGCCCTCGCTTACTAAGGGGGAGTAAAATTTATTCACTTTAACGCAAAAGAGATCTACCTAGCAGAATCTACCGTAAGTTAATAAGTTAGTTGCCTGGCTTAATAATTGAAAAGTCGACTACCTTGGGGTGATAGTTTTCGCGCGGGTAGATGTAGCCGGGCTGGGGCGGCATGGAGTTGTAGACGCGGCTGATCTCTACCAGGCCGTAAGGGATAATCCCCCGGCCTTTTGAATAGCTGCCCTTGACCAGCACCGACTCCATCTTCAGATTGACAAAAAGCACGGCCACATCAGCCTGGTCGGGGATCTCAGCCAGCTCCCGGCCAAAAGGACTAAGCGAGAACAATATCCGGTCCCGGCCGGCATTGGCCGCCTGAATGGCCGGGATCAGCGCCGGGTAACCGTCTCTATCGATATAGGAAATGAACTTCAGGCCGTCTATCTGGCTGAACATCGCCCTGCTGATATCGTTAAGCGCCCCCGTAGCGTCTTTGGCAAGAAAAGGCTGCAGCGCCCTGGTTTTGATGGCCCCGCCGATGATCTGCCCCATGGTCAGCTTCTCGCGCTCAGTTATATCAACTAAATCAAAATAGTGGATCGCCCCAAAACCAAAATAGGAATTGTAGCGAAACATCGGTTTCTTGTTATAAGCCTCATATTCGGGCCCGCTCGTCAGCGTTTTATCGAAGCCGGCCCGGCCCCGCCAGATATCCATCTGCGGCGAAAAGATCAGAAAACCGACCCTGGGACGCTCCTTAAAAAAGCGCTTGCTGAGCCCGCCGCAAAACTGGCCGGCGGTCAGCTGGTCGCTGCCGTGCGGCTGAATCGAAGAAATAAAGGTGATATGCGGAGAACCTTCTTCATCGATGGTCGAAAGCAGGCCAATCTTGCTGTCTGAAGACATTAACGCCCGTTCTTCTTCGCTGATCATCTCGCTTCACCGCCCTCTTGATTCTTTTCCAGCGCCGCTGAACCGGTCCACTGGACCAACATCCCGTTTCCGCTTAAGTTAGCGAAGGCAACTTCCACCAGCCGGTCAAGTTCCACCCCTGTCTGTGGCTTTACCCCCTGGTACGGCCAGTCACAATCGAGCATTAGATACTTATTTTCGCAAAGGTTATTAAAAGCGCACAGCTCCCAGCGCTCGATCTGCTCAGTACCGAAGGTAGCGAGCCAGCGGGCCAGGCCGGCAATATTTTCCGCCCCATCGGTCACGCCCGGCACCAGCGGGGTTCTGATCCAAACCTTCGTTCCGCTTTGCCCGGCTTTCGCCAGGGTGGCAACCAGGTTGGCTAAAATCTGCTCGTTGCCGCTGCCCGTATATTTTCGGTGCTCTTCACTGTCAAAAATTTTAAGATCATATAACAGC
Source organism: uncultured Syntrophomonadaceae bacterium (assembly GCA_964349375.1). Taxonomy (GTDB): domain Bacteria; phylum Bacillota; class Dethiobacteria; order DTU022; family DTU022; genus UBA993. The sequence continues at coordinate 2,067 of CAYGHB010000203.1, forward strand.
AGGTCGGTCTGCTCAAGGGCAGCCAGCAGGACCTCGGTCTGCACCAGCCCGGCTGTATCAAGAGCTGTCTTTAAGCCCTCCCGCCTGATATTCTCAAGCAGCCACAAAGCGGCTTCGGCCTGCAGCAGCGGCTCCCCGCCGGAGAGGGTAATCCCGCCCTCCCGGCCAAAATAGGCCCTGTCCTTTAATAGCTCCTTAAGCAGCTCTTCTCGCTCCCACTGCTTGCCTTTCAGGTGCAAAGCTCCCGAGGGGCAGCACTCCACACAGGCCTGGCAGAGATTGCAGCTGTTGCCGTCAATTTTTATCTGCCCTTCCGCCTGATTCTGAATCCAAACCAGGCTTCCGCTTTCGCAAACCTCCCGGCAGGAATCACAGCCGATACAGCGGTGGCTGTTCCACTGGATCAGCGGCCGCGAGTCAATGCTTTCCGGGTTATGGCACCAGTCGCAGCGCAGGCTGCAGCCCTTCATAAAGAGGGTGGTTCT
>CAYGHB010000203.1:2651-3745 GCA_964349375.1 uncultured Syntrophomonadaceae bacterium
TTCTAAAAGCATTTATGGCTTTCCCTGGCGATTATTTCATCCTGCAGCTCCCGGCCGATCGAGGCAAAGTAGGCATTGTAGCCGGTAACTCTCACCAGCAGGTTGCGATAATTTTCCGGATGCGCCTGGGCATCGCGCAACAGGTCGGCATCGATAATATTGATCTGCAAGGCTGTTCCGCCATTTTCCGCATACCCTCTAAGAAAAGCTTTCAGTTTTTCCTTGTGTTCATGGCTCTTAACCAGCGCCGGGTTCAGGGTAATCGTGTGCGAAGCCCCGTTGGGCAGGCTGTTTACGTAAGTTAAATAGTCGCCCTTTTCGGCATGCCCGCCGAGCGCCTTGCCGACCGAGTTGGCATTAGCCGTCGGCCCCTTGTTATCGGCCCCGTTGACCGGGCAAATGGCATTGGATAAAAACTGCCCCTTTTTGCGGCCATCAGGGCTGGCCGGCAGAATATAGCCCGATGAGATCCAGTAGTTCCAGCTGAGCATGCCCGGCCGAAACTGGGCCCCGGTCGACCTGGTTTTATAACGCCAGGTCTCCTCCGACCAGCTCTCCATCACCCGCAGGGCCAGCTGATCAGCCTCCTGATCATCGCGCCCGTACTTCGGCGCCCTGTTGATCGCCGCCGCCTGCAGCTTCTCAAAGCCTTCCCAGTTGGCTTTCAGCGCCTGGATCAGCTCTTCCATAGTGCACAACTGCTGATCGAAAACCAGGTAATTGATCGCCAGCAGCGAGTCGACCGTCGTGGCAAAGGTAACCGCCTCGATAGTGATAAACTTCAGCTCGGCGCCACCCTGGGTGATATCCAACCCCTGTTCGGCGCAACCCCGCACCAGCACTGAGAGATAAGGGGTTGGCGAAAACTCGGCCCGCACCGCATCCATCTCGTCATAGAGCAGCGCCATTTTTTTAACGATATAGGCCGTCTGTTCGGCAAAGGCCTTGTAAAACTGCTCAAAAGCAGTAAAACCTTTCGGGTCGCCGGTCCGGGGGGCATCATCTGTCGGCCGGTAGGGCTTGCCCCAGAGGCTATCGGTGTAAACCTGCAGCTCGCTGCCGCCGCCCAGGGCCAGCTCTACCGCCTTGAAAAG
>CAYGHB010000204.1:0-3731 GCA_964349375.1 uncultured Syntrophomonadaceae bacterium
GCTTGACTCACATTCAAGAGGTCGGAGGTTCAATACCTCTCGTCCCCACCAGATAGTAGGTGCACTGACAGCAGGGGCTTAATGCTTTCGCTGTCTTTGTATTTATAGTGTAAGTCATAAAGCAGTCGTTTTAATAACGCTTTGAAGCGGACAAAGATTCAAGAAAGGTTGCTGCGTCCTTACGGATGCGATCCTGCTCTTTTTCAGTCATGCGGCCTAACATTTTATAGACCAGTCCCATCCGCGGGTTGCCCTTTAGTTTATCTTCATTTCTAAGCAGAAAATCCCAATATAAATAATTAAACGGGCAGGTGCCGGGTCCGGTTTTTTCCCGGGGTTTGTACTGACAGCTCTTGCAGTAATCAGACATCCGGTTGATATAGGCGGCTGATGCGGCATATGGTTTAGAAGCCAGCAAGCCGCCGTCTGCATAGAGGGCCATGCCATGTGTGTTCGGCAGTTCGACCCACTCGAAAGCGTCAGCATAGACTACAAGATACCACTCCTCTACTTCCGCTGGTCTGATGCCCGTTAGGAGGGCAAAATTACCGGTAATCATTAATCTTTGGATGTGGTGAGCGTAGGCGTTTTTTGCCGTGCTGCCGATTACCTCCGCCAGACAGTTAAGCTCAGTTTTACCTGTCCAATAAAAATCCGGAAGCGAGCGCTGAGCGTCAAGAAAGTTGCTGTCCTTGTAAGCAGGCATTTTCAACCAGTAGACGCCCCTGACATATTCACGCCAGCCGATGATCTGGCGGATAAACCCTTCAACACAGTTTAGCGGCGCCAGCCCGGCTTCATAAGCCTGTAAAGCTGTTTCACATACCTCATCCGGCTGCAGCAAACCGAGATTAAGGTAAGGTGAAATGAGAGAGTGAAACAGGGTTTCGTCGCCGGAGAGCATCAGATCCTGATAATCACCAAAAAGCGGCAAGCTTTTCCTGATAAAGTGTTCTAAAGCCAGCAAAGCGCCACGGCGGTCAACAGCCCAGTTAAAATGTTCAAGTATACCGAAATGGTCTTTAAAATATTTTTCGGTCAGGCTAATAACATCAGTTGTGATGCGATCAAGATTAAAAGCTAACTTTTCAGGCTTTGCGATATTGCTGAGGGCTGTCTTGCGGTTTTGAGCATCATAATTCCAATTGCCTCCTACGGGCTTGTTGCCTTCCATCAGGTAACCGGTCAGGCGGCGCATCTGATGGTAAAAATGTTCCATTCGTAAAGTCTTTCTTCCTGCGGCCCAGGCAGCGAAAGCAGTGTTACTGCTAATAAAGCGTTCATCTTCCCTTATTTCTATCGGGATCTTCAAATCAGCTTTCCATCTTTGAGTCACTTCCCACATTCTGAACTCGCTCGGTTCAGTCAGGATTAGCTGTTTGGCCTGGTGAAGTTTAACTACCTTATAAAGCTCTTCGCTAAATAAACCGCTGTTGTTTTGATCATCTAATTGCAAATATTCAACATTGAACCCTTTTTGACGAAGCAAGTCGGCAAAGTGGCGCATCGCTGATAGAATCAGTGCGATCTTTTGTTTATGATGGCGAGGGCGGCTGAATTCATCGGTAGCTTCGATCATCAGGACCAGGTCGTTCTTTTGATCAAGGCCCTGCAGCGAAGTGATATCCAGGCTCAACTGATCGCCGAAAATCAGGATTACCTTTTTCAACATAGTTCACCTTGTCCTCGCTTATTTATTTATGATTTATATGTTTCAATTCTTCTTTTACTGCTGCCTATCTTAATAAAAAAGCAGACCGGTAAGTGCCAGGCAGTTCTTTTTTGGTTGAATAATATCACTGCGACGATTATAATACATAAAGCATTCGCAGGTTAACCATAAAAGTACACATTATTGGCAGGAGAGAAGGCTACCGATATAAATGCAAAAAAAACCTTTCGCCCTTTTTGACCACACTGACTACTTGATTATCAGGGAACTGCAGCAAGATTCCCGACAGCCGGCAAAGAAGATTGCAGAAACCCTTAATTTGAATGATCGCACGGTCCGGAAGCGGATTGACCGCATGGTTGAGATGGGAGTAGGCCGTTTTGCCCTGATCCTCGATCCTGCGATGTTCGGCTATTCAGTCTCAGTTGACATATTTTTAGAAATCGATCTTGAAAAAGAGGCGGAAATTGTAAAAGAGCTGCTGGCCATGCCCCAGGTTTCCTACCTTGCTTTTGGCCAGGAAACTAACGAACTCTCGCTGGAGGCCAGGTATAAAAGCACGGAGCAGCTCTATGAGTTTCTCTGGAAGATCATCCCGGGCATCGCGGGAGTAAAAGTAACCAAGTATGCCTTGGTGCCGAAGATCCTCAGAAACATTGATGAGTGGATGCCTTCGGAGGACGATTTTGCGGAGTAAATTTTTTCTCCACTTGTTACCGAAACGGAACACCTAAGGGCCAATAAAACACATAGTTAGTCTGAAACACTAAAATGTAGTTGCGTTACGGTCAGGAAGCGATTATAATAGCGGCAGAAATAAAAAATCTTCAGTATTGTTTGCATTCAGGTTGTATTGACGCGCTGTTCAAATTCGGTTTTTATGCGCCGGATAACGGGACGGAACGGGCCGGCAATCATAACATAAATTAAAAAGCAAAGGGGAAGATGAGCATGAGCGACTACAGGGAAGCTATACAGTATTCTGAGCGCTGGCTTGATATCATCGGCAGAGAGGAACTTGATGAGAAGACCGCACAGGAGATATCCAGGGAGACGGTCGATAATTTTGTCAAGCATTTTAATAAAGGTTGGGTTGAATACCGCAAATCGGTTACCGAAGCCGGCGATTATGCCGGAACCGAATGGCGGGGCAAAGGGGTTTACTACTACGATGTTTTCGGCCAGGAATATATAGACTGCCTCGGCGGTTACGGCGCCCTGGATCTCGGTTGGGCACACCCGGAAGTGGTGGAAGCTGTCCGGGCACAGGCCGGTAAATCCGGCATACCCAGCCAGGAACTGATGGATCCCTTAAGAGGAGTGCTGGCCCGCCTGCTGGCGCAAATCACCCCCGGAGATATTGACCATTCTTTCTTTGTCAGTAGCGGTACGGAAACGATCGAAGGCGCTTTGAAAATTGCCAGGCTTTATACAGGCAAGCACAACTTTATCTCTACTGTAAACGCCTTTCACGGAAAGACTTCAGGCAGTTTAAGTGTAATGGGCAAAAAGGATTTTCGTTATGATATGCAACCCTTCTCCGGACAGAGCTTTTTTATTCCCTTCGGCGACGCTGAAGCTTTGGAAAAACAGCTGGAGATCTGCGCCAAGGTAGGCATTGATATTGCTGCTTTTATTGCTGAACCGATCCAGGGGGAAGCAGGGGCAGTGGTTCCGCCGGATGAATACTGGCCAAAGGTTAGGGAAATTTGCGATCGCTATGAAATTCTGCTCATCTGTGACGAAGTGCAAACAGGTCTTGGCCGGACCGGTAAGCTCTGGGCTGTAGATCACTGGGGCATTGTTCCCGATATTATGTGCGTGGCCAAATCGCTTGGCGGCGGCGTGATGCCGGTTGGAGCCTTCATGGGCAAGGCAGAAATCTGGAAAGCCTTTGAAGAACCAAACCCCTTTATGCACACTACTACCACCGGTGGCAACCCAATGGCCTGTGCTGCAGCGATTGCTGCGATTCACGTTACTCTCCGGGACAAACTGCCGGAACGGGCAGCGGATACGGGAGCTTACTTTATGGGCAAATTAAATGAAATAGCTGCTC
>CAYGHB010000205.1:0-2469 GCA_964349375.1 uncultured Syntrophomonadaceae bacterium
TCGGCACAGCCTGCTTGCGGACCGGGCAGTTACGATCTTTTTGATCCATCAGCGCGGCATAGTACGGGGTAATAGCCATCCTGAATTGCTGCAGGCATTTTTCTACCCCTTCAATCTCTTCTGCGGTCAGTTCAACAACCTGCTTAAGCTGTTCCAGGTTGGTAATGCGGTTACGCACCTGCCAGCGCCAGTCATTCCACTCTTCCTCGGTTGTATCTTTCCACAAGGGTATTTCCCGGTAATTTCGCATCCGTCTTACTCCTCTCAGTTTTTAATATTTAAGTAAACGTTATCTCGTAGGCTAGGGAATCGGTAGTAAAACCAAGCTTCTCATAAAGCCTGCGCGCAGGATAATTTTCGCTTAAAACATTCAACTCAACCCGGCTGAGGTTCTTTTCCCTGGCAACCTGCAATACTTCTTTGAGCAGGGAAAAGGCAAGCCCCTTGCCGCGGTATTCAGGATCAATAATCACATCTTCAACGTGACCGTAAAAGTTATCATTCCAGGTTGAATAATGCCCGAGGTGTAAGCTGGCGGTGCCGGTTACCACCCCTTCAGTGAGGATGATAAAGATTAGTACTTTATGAGGATGTTCAACAGCAAAACGGAAAGAGCGCTCCAGAACCTCAGGTGAGCTATTCATATCGTAAAACTGAAGCAGCATGGTCCAGAGGCGGCAGACTTCAGCTTCATCTTCAGGTGTAGCAACCCTTACCTGCATCAGCATCTTCCCTTCTAATTTTCTTACTGCTTTATATTTAACCGATACTATTGTAGCAAATAAAAGCTCTGCGGGTAAATAATATTTCCCTTGCACGAAAAAAGAAACCGGCCCGCAGGCCGGTTTCCCGATAATCCTTCTTTCTTGATTAAATGCAGTTACTGGTTGCTTGCCTTGATCGATTCAGCGTCAGCAGTTGTCTTACCAACCAGGCGTACGAAGACAATTAAAACGATGATCCCAAGAATGATAGAGATCAGCGGGTGTACACCTAAACCGGCAGGAATAAAGCCAAAAACGCCGGCCACGACAGCGCCAGTTAAAGCATAAGGAATCTGGGTGCGTACGTGGTCGATATGGTCTGCGCCGGCACCGGTTGATGACAGAATCGTGGTGTCGGATAACGGTGAGCAGTGGTCACCAAAGATCGCCCCGGTAAGCACAGCAGCCAGGGTCGGGATCAGGAATTCAGTTCCACCGAGGGCAAAAGCGATCGGAATCGCCAAGGGAGTTACAATACCCATGGTGCCCCAGGAAGTGCCCATAGCGAAAGCCATAAGGCAAGAGATGATAAAGATCAACAGGGGCAACAGTGCTGCCGAAATACCGGAGCGCTCAACCAGTCCAACCAGGTATTCGGCTGCGCCGAGCTCGCCGGAGACGGAGCTGAGGGACCAGGCCAGGACCAGGATGATCAGAGCCGGGAAAACTGACTTGGCACCGTCGATCAGGGTATCGATTGCCTGCTGCAGCGGTACGAGTCGCTGAATAAGAACCATTACCAGGGTTACCAAAGCGCCTAAGCTGGAAGCCCAAAGTAAAACTACGCTGGAGTCAGCTTCACCGAAAGCTTCCCGAATACCGACTTCTGCTCCGCCACCTGCGACATATAGGCCGACGAAGGTTGCAATAATAATTACCAACACTGGAACAACAAAGTTGAACCAGCGCAATGGTGTTCCTTCTTCCGGCTGCAGAACAGCAGTATCGGTAGCCGAAAGGGGCTCGGCACCGTCGCGCAACAGTTTACCTTCAGTACGGGCCCGCACTTCGGCTTTGTACATCGGGCCAAAGTCCTTCATAGTGATAGCAAGAATCAAGACCAGAGCAATGGCAAAAATGCTGTAGAAACGGTAAGGAATACTTTGCAGGAAGATCTGGTATACCGGAACATTTTCCATACCGATAGCGGCAAATCCGTCACCAATAACCCCAAGCTCAAAACCGATCCAGGTTGAGATTAAAGCTACAGTAGCGACAGGCGCAGCGGTAGAGTCGATGATGTAGGAAAGTTTTTCCCTCGACACTTTAACGGCATCGGTAATCGGACGGGCGGTGTTACCGGCGATAATACAGCTGGAGTAGTCATCAAAGAAGATGATCATACCCATCAGCCAGGCCGAAAGCATTCCGCCGCGAGCGGTTTTCGCTTTGTTAGAAAGCGCATTGGCTATCGCCTGGGCGCCACCGGCCTTGGTTACCAACCCCAGGGTACCGGCAATGATCATTGTAAAGATCAGAATCGCGGCATACCAGGGGTCGGCAGCACTCTCAAGCATGTAAGTATCAACTGAACGGAAGAATCCTGTAATCGGGCTGGCATGTAGAAAAGATGCGCCCAGCCAAACAGCAACAAAGAGTGAAATAATAACCTGACGTGTAGCAATGGCTAAAACAATAGCTAAAAGCGGGGGCAAAATAGATAAAAATCCGTATTCCATAAATAACATACCTCCTGACTGTTATT
>CAYGHB010000205.1:2569-3653 GCA_964349375.1 uncultured Syntrophomonadaceae bacterium
GGGCTGATGGCCGCAAAAGCTTATTATGCGCAGCTCAGCAGTATGCTGCCGGACAGTACCTGGTTGCCGACGGTTGCTGCTGATACTTTTTCTTTTTTAGCGATTTTTGTTTTCGCTGCCGCGCTTATCCATTACCTTGGCGCCTACATTTCCTGCTCGCTGTTAAGCTGTTCCCTGAAAAATACTGATCGTTTTCTGGGTAGCTTTGTCGGATTAATAGTCGGTATCATCCTGGTCGGGGCTCTTTTAATGATGCTGACTGCCTTTCCCTTATTTGATAATTTTCCTGAGCATATAGAAGAATCTTATATGGCGCAGCCGATAGTTGAAAATGTTTACCTAGCCTATGATGAGCTTACCAGTTTTCTTAATATTGACTTGCCTCAACTGACTATTTACACCGAAGATTTTGGCGCTTACTTAAGCTCCGTCAGTACTGGCACCGATTTTCATCAAGTTGATTTCAAGGCCCTTGATACTGCAATTTGTTTTGTCTGCGGGGGTGAAGTCGAGTATTTTGGCATACTTGATAATGGAAAAGGTTCTGTGTCACCTAAGTTCGTTTGCACGTCCTGCGGGAGAACCAGTGACGGGTGTCAGACTTACGAGGGCTACCATGTGATGTATGAAAAATGTCCTGTTGCTCTTGGCAACCAGGGTTACCGTTTCGATTGCGGAATCTGGACCAATAACAGTTATCACCGGCCTGTTGGCCCCTGCCCGGTCTGCGGCACGGAGTAGTTTTTTATCCTATTCTGACTTCTTTATTGGCAAAGAGTTAAATTGGGGCCAGTATTTTCATACAAGCCCCAGCTCAATTGCTGATTACTTTATTCTACTGTCATAGCTCTCATGGCTGTCATAGTAAGCGTTAGCTCACGATCGCTCATTTAAGAATTGCAACGACTCCTCAAGAAGCTTCACAGGAAGCCTCCTAAGTCGACACATAGTCTCCTGAGTCGGCCTTAAAATAGATGTTAGAGGTTGGTAAAAGATAGAACTATTTTTCACCCCCACCCCGACCCTCCCCCCTCAAGGGGGAGGGAGTTTCATGCTATCCCTCAAGGGGGAGGGAGTTTCATGC
>CAYGHB010000206.1:0-3630 GCA_964349375.1 uncultured Syntrophomonadaceae bacterium
ATTCGCCAAAAAAAAGCGTTCTCCTGTTTATATGATCTGACTATTTTAAGATTAAATCTTTATAATATTCTATCCTACAAGCACGGCACGCGCCGCAGCCAGGCGGGCAATAGGCAGGCGGTAAGGAGAGCAGCTGACATAATCAAGCCCGATCCGGTTAAAAAATTCGATAGAAGCCGGATCACCACCGTGTTCTCCGCAAATCCCCACTTTCAGGTTGTTTCTTACCCCACGGCCTTCTTCGACAGCCAGCTTGACGAGTCGCCCCACACCTTCGCGATCGAATTCGGCAAAAGGGTTAACCTCAATAATCTTGCTTTGCAGATAAAAGGGCAGGAACTTGCCCTCCGAGTCATCGCGGCTGTAACCAAGGGTGGTCTGGGTCAGGTCATTGGTGCCGAAGGAGAAAAAGGCGGCTACCTCCGCCAGTTGACCGGCAACCAGACAGGCACGCGGAAGCTCGATCATTGTCCCGACCAGGTAATCGATCGTTTTGCCCGCTTCGGCAAAAACCTCTGCTGCCATATCATCAACAAGCTGTTTCATGATTGCAATTTCAGTCCGGTGACCAACCAGGGGAATCATGATCTCGGGCTGCAGTTTTTCTTCCTCCATCCCTTCGTCAATCAGGTTGAAGAGGGCCTTAAAAATGGCCCTGACCTGCATGCGGTAAATCTCCGGATAAACCAGGCCAAGGCGGCAGCCGCGGTGCCCGAGCATTGGGTTGAATTCAGAGAGAGCATTTACTTTTTGCAGCAGGGTTTCCTTTTCCCGTAGGCTGCCATCCGGATCGCCTTCGCAGCGCAGGCGGTAAACCTCAATCAGCAGTTCATCACGATCGGGCAAAAATTCATGAAGCGGCGGATCAAGCAGCCTGACGGTCACCGGAAAACCGGCCATCTCCCTGAAAATTCCCTCAAAATCGCCCTGCTGCATCGGCAGAAGCTCGGCCAGGGCCGCTTCGCGCGCCGCAAGATCAGGGGCCAGGATCATCTTCTGGACTACCGGGACCCGATCAGCTGCCATGAACATGTGCTCAGTACGGCAGAGGCCAATACCCTGGGCCCCCATCTCAACAGCCCGGGCGGCATCTTCGGGGTTATCGGCATTGGCGCGCACTTGTAGACGCCTTACCTTGTCGGCCCAGCCTAATAGTTCGTAATACTCGGGAGAAAAATCGGGGTCAATCAAGGGCACTTCGCCCCGGAACACCCGGCCTGTGGAACCGTCAATCGAAATCACTATCCCCTCAGCATACTCCACACCCCTGATCGAAAAAGTTTTCTTATTAAAATCGATTTGCAGCTCTTCGCAGCCGCAAACACAGGGTTTGCCCATGCCACGGGCCACTACTGCCGCATGACTGGTCATTCCACCCCGGCTGGTCAGAATACCCTGCGCAGCTATAATCCCATGGATGTCATCAGGCGTGGTTTCCGGACGGACCAGCATTACCATTTTTCCGGCTTTCGCCAGATCCTGGGCCCGATCAGCGTCGAAAACTACCTGGCCAGAGGCAGCTCCGGGCGAAGCGGGAAGACCACTGGCGATTGCCTCAAGCCTCGCCTCTGGATCGATCCGCCGGTGCAAAAGCTGCTCTAGCTGATCCGGATCAACCTTTATCAGCGCCTCATCCTTTGTGATCAGCCCTTCGCGCACCAAGTCAACGGCGATGCGCACCGCAGCAGGAGATGTGCGTTTACCGGTGCGGGTCTGCAGCATATAGAGCTTGCTTTTTTCAATGGTAAACTCGATATCCTGCATATCCCGGTATTCATTTTCCAAAACCTGGCATATTTGCAAAAACTGATCGTAGATGGCCGGCATATCTACTTTCAACTCCTCAAGCGGCCTTGGGGTGCGGATGCCGGCTACCACATCTTCTCCCTGGGCATTAAGCAAATATTCCCCGTAGAGCTTCGGCTCACCGGTAGAGGGGTTACGGGTAAAAGCCACGCCGGTGCCGCTGTCTTCGCCCAGGTTGCCGAAAACCATGGCCTGCACATTGACAGCGGTACCTAAACTGTCAGAAATACGGTGCGCATTACGGTATACTTTTGCCCGCTCCGTATTCCAGGAGGCAAAGACCGCTTCAACTGCCAGAAAAAGCTGCTCATGCGGATCTGAAGGGAAATCGCGGCCCGTTTCTTTGCGAACAACATCAAGAAAACCCTTAACTATCTTCTCCAGATCAGCCTCTTCAAGCTCGGCATCGGTCTTTACTTTTTTTTGATGCCGTGCTGCGGTAAGCATATTTTCAAAGTGTTGGTGCCCTACTTTTAAAACTACATCTGAAAACATCTGGATAAAACGGCGGTAGCAATCGAGGGCAAAACGGCGGTTTTCCGCTTCAGCGGCAAGCGCTTCAACTGTATTTAAGTTTAAACCGAGGTTTAGAACGGTATCCATCATCCCGGGCATGGAGATTACCGCACCGGAGCGGACAGATAGCAAAAGGGGCGAGCTGCCCCCGAAAGAGCGGCCGGTTTGCTCTTCGAGTCCTTTAAGGTTTTCTAATATTTCATCCTTCAGCTCGGGCCAGAGACCCTCGCCTTTTTCCAGGTAAAGGTTACAGGTTTCGGTGCTGACGATAAAACCGGGCGGCACCGGCAAGCCGATCCTGGCCATTTCGGCCAAGTTGGCGCCCTTGCCGCCGAGGAGGCTTTTCATCGTTTTATCGCCTTCTATAAAAGGATATACATACCTGGTCGGATTCAAACTTTTTCTCCTCCCTTGGTCAGCTGGATAATGCGGTTGGCCACCTCTTCCACCGCCTTATTTGAAACATCAAAAACAGTGCAGCCTAGCTTTTTCATGATCCGGCGCGCATACTCCAGCTCTGTTTCGATCCTTTCAACCGAAACATAGTTGTCATCATCAGTCAGGCCAAGCGCTTTAATTCGTTCCTGCCTGATCTGGCGAAGCTGCTTTGGATCAATAATCAGCCCAATCACTTTCTCCGGCGGTAAAAAGAAGAGCTCTTCCGGGGGCTCGACTTCAGGAACCAGCGGCAGGTTGGCGACCATGATCCCCTGGTGGGCCAGATACATGCTAAGCGGTGTTTTTGAAGTGCGCGAGATACCCACCAGTACCACATCAGCTTTGTTAAAACCGCGAGGATCCTTTCCATCGTCGTGTTTCACAGCAAATTCAACCGCGGCAACACGGCGGAAATATTTTTCATCCATTAATCGTACCCGCCCCGGTTCCAGGCGCGGTTCGCTGCAGGTAACCCGGCTGAACGCACCCATCAGGGAACCGAGAATATCGGCGGTGCAGGCTTTGTGATTAAGCGCTTCTTCCTCCATCGCCTTGCGCAATTCCGGCACCACCAGGGTATAGGCGATAATCGCATTGCGCTTGGAGGCTTCCAAGAAAAGCTCCCTGATCTGATCCCTGTTTTCTACAAACGGCAACCGGCGCATCTCCACATGCCCGGAATTAAACTGGCTGGCAACAGCCTTGACAACAAATTCAGCGGTGTCACCAATCGAATCGGATACAATGTAAACAATCGGTTTATCCTGGTTATCAGTCAATATGCTTCTCCCTCACTGAAAAATTTGCGGCAATAGGAAAAACTGCCGGACATTTATATATACTCTGTCCGGCAGAGATCTTCCTGCCACT
>CAYGHB010000207.1:0-3630 GCA_964349375.1 uncultured Syntrophomonadaceae bacterium
GAAGAGCAGAACATCTACCGCGTCGACCATTACCTGGGCAAAGAGATGCTGCAGACTATTATGGTGATTCGCTTTGCCAACGCGGTCTTTGAACCGCTCTGGAATAACCGCTTTATCGAGCAGGTGCAGATTAGCGCTACTGAAGATGATGGCATCGGTGACCGCGGTCGTTACTACGACCAAGCCGGGGCGATGCGGGATATGATTCAGAGCCACCTGATGCAAATGTTGGCTGTTGTGGCCATGGAGCCACCATTCGATATTGATCCGGTGACGATCCGCCGCACCAAGGTTGAACTTTTCGAAGCCGTCCGCCAATGGCCGGAAGAAGATCGGGGCGGCAACCTGGTGCTGGGCCAGTACCGGGGTTATAGTGAAGAAAAAGACGTCGCCCCCGGCACAAAAACGGAAACCTTTGCTGCCCTGAAGCTGGCAATCGACAATAAACGCTGGCAGGGGGTGCCTTTTTACCTGCGGACCGGAAAAAAACTAGAGGAAAAGCAGGCTAAAATAGTGATTCAGTTTAAGACACCGCCGCCGGTGTGCCCCTGGTTGCTGGACGCTGCTATTCTCGCAGAGGGTGGGCTGCCACCCAATATCCTGACCCTTAAGGTGCAGCCCAGCGAAGGCGTAGTCTTCCAGTTTAATATCAAAAAACCGGCCACGGCCGGTGAAATTGTGGCGGTGGATATGGATTACTGCCAGCCCTGCGCTTTTTTAATCAACACCCCGGAAGCATATGAAAAGTTGCTGGCGGACGCCTTTAAAGGCGATCTTTCCCGCTTCAGCAGCTGGGATGAAATTGAGAAGGCCTGGACCTTAATCGATAGTATCTTTAAACGCCGGCAAGACGGTGCAGATCAGCCCTGCCTGTATGACCCTGACAGCTGGGGCCCCGAAGAGGCGGATCTGATGATGAAAGCAGCCGGTTACCGCTGGTGGAATTAGCAGCAAAGATTTTTACTTCTTTTCCAAAAGGAGTTACCCTTTAAATGCTACTCTATGATATCTCTTCAACAATCGCTCCGGATATGCCGGTCTACAAAAACAGGGATGAAAAACGGCCGCGTTTTACGGTTAGCCGTGATCACACCAGCGGGACCATTTACGAAGGACGCCTTGATTTTGACCTGCACAGCGGCACCCATATTGATCTGCCCCTTCATGTTCTGCCGCAGGGTAAAACCTCTGATACCTGGGAGAGCGAACAGTTTTTGACCCGCTGCCGCGTTTTGGATTTCAGCGCTTTAACGGCTGACCGGATCGGGGCAGGCGATCTGCAGCAAAAAGAGGAGGAGGGCAAGCGCCCGGGCGGCGAGCCTTTTTTTGAAGCGGGCAGCACCGCCTTGCTGAAAACGGCCAATTCGGCAAAGCAGCATTTTGATTTTTCCTTTGTTTATTTGGAGACGAGCGGGGCTGAATACCTGGCGCGGGAAAATATCGTCGGTGTCGGTATCGACGCCCTGGGCATCGAACGCGATCAGGAGGGACACCCCACTCACCGGGCCTTGCTGCAAAAGGGGATCTGGATTTTAGAAGGCCTGCGGCTGGCGGCAGTGGCAGAAGGAAACTATATTTTAGCTTTAATGCCGCTTAAAATTGCCGGGGTGGAAGCGCTGCCGGCCAGGGCGTTTTTACTTGAAGCGGGCAGCATCAGCTTACCTGAAATCAAACGGGGTGATCAGAGCAATGGATAAAGTACGCCTGGGCAAAACAGGCTTGATGGTCAGCAGAATCAGTTTCGGCGCACTGCCGATCCAGTCGGTCGATCGCGACAGCGCCGCAGCGGTTGCCCGCTATGCATTTGAACAGGGCATCAACTTTTTTGACACCGCCAGGGCCTATACCACCAGTGAAGCAGATTTGGGCCGCGCCCTGGCCGGTCTTGGCGATAAAGTTATCGTGGCAACAAAGTCGTACCAAAGGAGTTTGGAGAAGCTGAAGGAAGACTTTGCCACCAGCTTTAAGAACCTGAATCGCGACTATATCGATCTTTTCCAGTTTCACATCGTCAACGAAGAAAAAGAGCTAAAAGCGATCATAAATCGGGGTGGCCTTCTCGATTATATAAAAGAAGAACAGCAAAAAGGGCGGATCAGGCATATTGGCATCACTTCGCACCGGCCGGCCTTAATGCTCGAAGCCCTAAAAACAGGCCATTTTGAAACAGTGCAGATTCCCTTCAACTATATCGAGCGCGAGCCTCTGGAACAGCTGATTCCGCTGGCCCACGAGCTTGATATCGGCATCATCGTCATGAAGCCGGTTGCCGGTGGGGTCTTTACCAGCAACCGGGCAGCGATCCGCTGGATTCTTCAGTATCCTGATCTTGTTCCGATCCCCGGCATGTGCCGCATCGAAGAGGTCGACGATAACCTGCAGGCTCTCGGTGCGCCGCCGATCGCGGCGGAACTGGCAGGCCTGGAAGCTGATCGCCAGGAACTTGGCTCGCTCTTTTGCCGGCGCTGTGATTACTGCCTGCCCTGTCCCAACGAGATTGAGGCTTCATATATCCTGCGCTCCGGTATGATTTTCAAAAGAGCCGGCTGGGACAAACTCTCGGAGGACCACATTAATGCCTTTAAGAAAGGCCTAACCTGCAGTCAGTGTGGAGTTTGCGCTTCCCGCTGTCCCTATAACCTGCCCCTGACTGAGATGGTGATCGATGAAAGCCTGGCGCTGTTGCGTAAAGCTGTCGAACTGGGTAAACTGAGCACAGATGAATTTTCAGGACTACTAAAGACACTAAATAAGCAGCAGTATTTAAGGGCAAAGGACTAAGCAGCAGATGGACGTAAGCTTTACTCACCTGGCGGGGATGATCATCGCCATTGTCGGGGTCTATGGTCTGGGCATCTACGCCGGGCGTAAGGTGCAAAACACCGTTGATTTCTCGGTCAGCGGCCGCAAAGCCGGCTCGTTTTTAGTGATGGGGACGATCCTCGGCACTTTGGTTGGCGGCGCCTCGACGATCGGCACGGCACAGCTGGCCTATCTCTATGGTTTTTCGGCCTGGTGGTTTACCCTGGGCGGCGGTATCGGCTGCCTCTTAATCGCCCTCTTCATGGTCAGACCGATGCGCGAGACTACCTTTGAAACCATTCCCCGCTTTATATCATCCAGTTATGGTAGGACAGCCGGTGTAGCGGCGGCGCTGTTTGTTTCACTTGGCATGTTTATTAATATTGTGCCCCAGGTTTTTTCTGCTCAGGCCTTATTAACCTCTATGTTTGCCATCGATATGCGCCTGGCAGCGCTCTTAACCGTAGTTCTGGCGGTAGCCTACGTGGTTTTCGGCGGGGCCTGGGGGACAGGACTGATGGGTCTGACCAAGATCCTTTTAACCTGCATTTGTATGGTTCTCTGCGGGGCAGTCGCTTTTAGCCTGGCCGGGGGCAGTGGCGGTTTAACCAGCTATTTCCCCCCCTATCCCTGGTTCAGCCTCTTCGGTCGTGGCGTTAACACCGACCTGGCTTCAGCCTTTGCCTTAATCGTCGGGGTGCTCTCGAGCCAGATCTATTTTCAGGGGGTATTCTCAAGCCGCGATCTTCAGGCAGCCAGGGGCGGAGCCCTGCTGAGCGCGATCCTCGCTCCCCTAATCGGCATCGGGGGCATCATGGTGGGGCTCTT
>CAYGHB010000208.1:0-3617 GCA_964349375.1 uncultured Syntrophomonadaceae bacterium
GCGATGCTGGCCGATGTAATCCTGCCGGCAGCCGGTTTTGCCGAAAAAACAGCAACCTATACCAACGTGGGCCGCCGGGTGCAGCTAAACCGGGCGGCGATCGATCCCCCGGGGGATGCCCAGCCCGACTGGGCGATTTTAGCGGAGTTGGCCGGTTGGCTCGGCTTTGAGTGGGAATACGAAGGACCGGAAGATGTCTTCGCTGAAATGGCTGCTCTCACGCCCCAGTATGCCGGCATCTCCTACGAGCGAATCGCCGGTGTGGGGCTGCAATGGCCCTGCCCGCATCCCGATCATCCCGGTTCTAAGTATCTTTACGAAGGCCGTTTCTTAAGGGGTCTTGGGCTATTTACACCGATCGTTTCATCTGATCAGGATAAGCTCCCGCTGCGCCATGACGAAAGCTGCTCTGAAGCAGGCGGGAAAGATCCCTGCAGCTGCCTCAGCGACAACATGCGTAACCATTCGGTGATCGGCAAGCTTAAATAAAAAATAGAGGGAGGGCGATACTGTGGCTAAATACTTATTTCCCGATGGTTTCCTCTGGGGTGCGGCGACAGCATCCTACCAAATTGAAGGTTCACCTGAGGCCGATGACAAGGGCGAATCAATCTGGGATCGTTTTTCACACAGCCCAGGCCGAATCTGGGAAAATGATACGGGCGATATTGCCTGTGATCATTACCGGCGCTACCGGGAAGATGTCGAGTTAATGGCCTCAATCGGCCTTGACACTTACCGCTTTTCGATCGCCTGGCCCCGTATTTTCCCGGCCGGCGGCGGCCGGCCTAACGAACAGGGCCTCGATTTTTACCGCCGCCTGGTTGAAGCCCTGCAGCAGCAGAAGATAAAAGCAGCGGCCACCCTTTACCACTGGGATCTGCCCCAGGCTTTGCAGGATAAAGGCGGCTGGGAAAGTCGCGATACTGCCCGTTACTTTGCCGAATATGCTGCATACCTTTTTGAGAAGCTCGATCTGCCCATTGATCTCTGGATCACTATCAACGAACCCTGGGTGGTAGCCTACCTGGGCCATGCCTTCGGTATCCATGCCCCGGGTGACACCGATTTTGGCACCGCCCTGCAGGTGGGCCATAACCTGCTGCTGGGTCATGGTCTGGCGGTAAAGGCTTTTCGTGAGGCAAAACGCGGCTCAGAGCAGATCGGCATTACCCTTAACCTGGCCCCGATCCAGCCTAATTCCGATGCTGAAGCAGATATGGAAGCGGCCCGGCGCTCAGACGGTTTTATGAACCGCTGGTACCTAGACCCGCTCTTAAAGGGCAGTTACCCTGAAGATCTGGTCGAAATCTTTTCCCACCGCTTTAAAATGCCGGAGCAGGAAAAGGGCGACCTTCAGATTATATCAGAACAGATAGATTTCCTCGGGATCAATAATTACACGCGGGTATTGGTGGAATCAACCGGTGTGGCTGACGATTTCATGGGCAACCCGGTTAACCCGCCCGACAAAGAATATACTGAAATGGGCTGGGAGGTTTACCCCGAAGGCTTGTACGAACTTTTAACCAGGGTGCATCGCGATTACGGGCCAATACCGCTTTACGTTACTGAAAACGGCGCCGCCTTTGATGACGAGCTCAGCGCTGGGGGAGTAGTCGAAGATCCCCGCCGCATCAATTACCTGCAGGGTTACCTGCTGGCCTGCCAGCGAGCGATTGCAGAAGGGGTGCCGCTTAAAGGCTACTATGCCTGGTCCCTCCTTGACAACTTTGAGTGGGCCTTCGGTTACAGCAAGCGGTTCGGTCTGATCTATGTTGACTACCCGACCCAAAAGCGCTACCTGAAGAACAGCGCTCTTTGGTATAAAGAGGTAATTGCCCGTAACGGTCTGGATCTTTAAATGGCGTCGGAGGGGGAAGCGGTGACAATAAAACGGACTGCTGAAAAGAACGTCACCCGCATTGATGGTGACCGGCGGGAGGTTGTCGGCGATCAGGTGGTCATTGAAGCACCGCTGACCATCTACTTAAACGGCAGTGAGCTGGTTACCTTACTCTGCACTCCGGAAAAAATCGATTGCCTGGCCCTCGGCTTTTTACGCAGCGAGGGCTTTGTTACTGACATGGACGATCTTCAGAGTGTGCGTCCCCGCGCTGAAGAAGGGCTGGTGGAGGTCGAACTTAAAGATCAGAGAGGGCTCGAGGAAAAACTCTTCGGCAAGCGGACGATCACTTCCGGCTGCGGCAAGGGCACCATATTTTACAACGTTCTCGATTCACTGCGCAGCGCCCCGCTGACCGGCACGCTCAAGATCAGCGCTGCTAAAGTGTGGGAGCTGAACGGCGAACTGCAGAAAAAGGCTTTGCTCTTCAAGACAACCGGCGGCGTCCACAGCGCCGCCCTGGCCGACAGCGAACAGATGCTCTATTTTCATGAGGATATCGGCCGGCACAATGCAGTGGATAAAATTATCGGCGAGTGCCTGCTTAACGGCACGACCACCGAGGACAAGGCGCTCTTTACCAGCGGGCGACTCAGCTCGGAAATTTTGCTGAAGGCGGCCAAGCTGAAGATCCAGCTGATCGTCTCGCGGGCCGCGCCCACCTCTCTCAGCGTCGAGCTGGCTGAAGTCTTGAACATCACCCTCATCGGTTTCGTGCGCGGCCGGCGGATGAACATCTACAGCCACCCCTGGCGGATTATCTGAACACTTGATTAATTGCTGTTTTCTAAAGCCTAATTACTTTCTTTGGTTTTAGTGCATTCTTTCTCTACTTTTTCAATGTGCAGTTTTTTGGCGTTCACATTAACCTGATCCAGATATAAACCGGTACTATGCTCGATCTCTTCCTTTAGCGTTTTCTGAAGGTCGCGGAGCAGGCGATCGATGCGCCTGTCGGGTATCTTCGTAAGATCGATGGCAATATCGATGCGCAGGTACACCTTACTGCTACCGTTTTCAACATCAACATGCAAAACCTTGTGAACCCCTGGCTCCTGCATGGAGATGTATTTAATGATTTCTATAATGACGTGTTCTGCGATGAAAAAACTGCCCAGGGGGCTGTAAATTGGCCGGATAACGGAGCGCTCCACAGGAGCGCCGGCAGGCAGCTGGGGTAGGCTGAAAAAAGAACGCAGCGGATTGATGATATAACCGGGAAATTCTTTTTTGATGGCAAAAGTCGGCAGTGGTATAACATGTTGGTTTTCCGTGGACCGGACTGTCAGGGCCGTCTGGATCGATTGCGGGTCGGAGATTTCTTCAATTGTAAAATAATAGGCGGGGTGATCCAGTTCAAGATTCTGGGTAATGACGTCAGCCATCTTCCGGGAAGTTGAGAGAACCAGCAGCTTGGCAGGTTTTTCCAGGGATAGCTTTTCCTTTACCTGCAGGGCATGATCCGGATCTTTAAAGAGGGCGCGCTTGATGGCGCCGTAACGGGTGTTTTCGCGCTTGGCAGAACGCCCGGCCAGAATGTCATTACCTTTAATCAACAGACCATCGTCGATGATATATTCGATGTTATACTGGCGGGCCATCACGGGCGCCTGGTGGCTTTTACCCGTTCCGCTGTGCCCGATCAGGGCATAGATTTCCACTTAACCACCTCGGATCAAGATTTGATGAGGCTACTTGCACCCGCCTCTGA
>CAYGHB010000209.1:0-3597 GCA_964349375.1 uncultured Syntrophomonadaceae bacterium
TGGTTGCGGGGGCAGGATTTGAACCTGCGACCTCCGGGTTATGAGCCCGACGAGCTACCAGACTGCTCCACCCCGCGGCGTCAATGGAGCGGGTGATGGGAATCGAACCCACGCGACTAGCTTGGGAAGCTAGGGCTCTGCCATTGAGCTACACCCGCGTTAAAGCGATACTGATTATACACTGGCCCTTTTTAAAAGTCAACAGCCAGCGCTGTCGTTTTCATTCTTCAAATAATACAAATAATACGGCAATTCATAGCCCGATCAGGTCTTGCGTACTTCAAGATAACGCTCGAGTTTGCGCTTAACGCGCTGCAGGGCGTTGTCAATCGACTTAACATGACGCTCCAGGTCGATAGCAATCTCCTGGTATGATTTGCCTTCAAGGTAAAGGGTTAGCACTTTCCACTCAAGTTCACTTAAGATCTCACCCATCTTGTACTCGATATCGTTATATTCTTCGCGGTTGATCATCAGTTCTTCCGGATCGGTAATCTTGGTGCCCGAGAGGATATCAAGCAGGGTGCGGTCGGAATCTTCATCGTAAATCGGTTTATTTAAAGAGACGTATGAGTTCAGGGGGATATGCTTCTGCCGTGTCGCCGTCTTAATCGCCGTGATAATCTGACGGGTGATACAAAGCTCGGCAAAAGCGCGGAAGGAAGAAAGTTTGTCGTCACGAAAATCACGAATTGCCTTGTAAAGACCGATCATCCCTTCCTGGATGATATCTTCGCGGTCGGCGCCGATTAAAAAGTAGGAACGGGCCTTGGCTTTAACAAAGTTTTTATATTTGTTGATCAGATACTCAAGGGCGACGATATCGCCGTTTTTAGCCTCCATCACAATGTCTTCGTCGGTGCGGATTTCAAAGTTATTCTCGCCCTGGCAGGAATACTTCAACTCATGAGCTAAAAAGCTCAATACTATCGCCTCCGTTTGGAAATCTACTGGTGGGAACAGCGTAGGCCTTCCAAGTTATTATAACTTAGTGCCCTATTAGGGTCAAGCATTTTGGAGCAATTTTATGTAACCTTTTATTGCCAGTAAATTTGCAGAATCTTTCATGTTCTGCGCAGCTTTTCGAGACCGTCGATCACCGACTGCTGGAGCAGGTCATTTAGGATCAGGCTTTTACCTTTGTTTTTGCGGGCCAGCCGCTCGCTGAAGGCCTCACGCTCCACCTTAAGCCTTTCTTCGAGAGCTGGCGCCGAGAGGACTGTCGCACCCAACGCAGAAGCCGCCCGCAGCTCGGCAAAATCAGAGGTGGCCACCTCAACCCGGGAGTAGGCAGCAAGACCGGCGGCCAAACGTTCAATCAGCGTGTCTGCACTTTCACTCGCCTCGGTGAAAACAACTTCAACCCCGTCATGGTGGTCCCAGGCAAAATTCTGGCCGTCAAAAACAATGATGATCCGTTCCCAACACCAGGGGTAAAAGGGAGCGAGGATCGAGATAAGCTGGTCACGGGCGCTGCCAAAATCTTTTTCTTTAAGCTTTTTTAAGTTTTCCCAGGATCCGATTATATTGTAGCCGTCAACAATCAGGATCGACGCTTTCATCCAGACCAGCCCTCCCTCTGACCCAGGGCGGCATAAATCAGAACAGCCGCAGCGGCAGAAACATTGAGCGAACCAACTGCCTTACCGGGCATGGGGATCGATAAAGTCTGATCGCAGTTTTTCCGCAGCAGGGTGGAAAGACCTTTGCCCTCTGAGCCGATAACCAGAACCAGTGGCAGCTTGTAATCAGCCCGGTAATAAGGGATGTCACCGTTAGCTTCAGCCCCGTATAACCAGAAACCTGCTTCCTTAAGTCTGCTCGCAACCTGGCTTAAATTGGTAACCATTGCTACCTTAACCCGCTCAGCTGCCCCGGCAGCAACCTTGCGCACGGCGGCAGTGACCCCGGCAGCCCTACGGCTCGGAATAATCAGGCCATCAATCCCGGCAGCATCGGCGGTGCGCATGATGGCGCCAAGATTCTGGGGATCCTCAAGATGATCAAGCATCAACAGAAAAGGGGGGTTGGTCTGCGAGAGGGAGGCGGAGATTAGTTGATCGAGATCGCTGTAACGGTAAGGGGGCACCAGAGCAGCCACACCCTGATGCCCGGGAATAAAACCGGCCTGATCCTGAAAAGCGTTTTTGGGGAGTCGCTCCAAAGGAATCTTTTTGTCGGCAGCAAGATTTGAAATCTCAGCAATGACCTCTCCCCTGGAGTCGGCCGCCAGCAGGATGCGCTTGACTTTGCCGTAAGAGATCGCCGCAAGCACCGCCTGACGCCCGCCGATCAACTCATCTGCGGGTGGAGAAAAGCGGTCTTTTTTTTCTGACGGATCTCTTTTATTCCCCATCTTTCACCTCATGATCCATATAAGTCAGTCTTAACATTTATGAGCGTTAAGCAGGTTAACAATCGGGAAATATTGTTCGTAGATATGTGCGCCCGACGAGTAAGCGGTTATTGGTCCATCTTCAACGGGGAAGTTAAGCTGCATTAAAATATACTCTTTTAGAAGCTGCAGACCGCCCAGGTTCTCCGGAAACCCGACAAAGATATCCCAGGAGCGGAAAAAAACGGTCATATTCAGCTTGCCGTCAACAACCTTAAAATCAACCACCCGCAGACAGGGCGGGTCAACGAGGTCAACATTCTCCTGACCGCCGATGTTCATGCAGGCCTGGTTGGTTGCCCCTTTTGAGCTGTTTAAAAGATCAACCACTTTTGGCAGCTGGGGCGCCAGGTGCTGACCGTAAGTATAATCTTCCATTTCACATTTGGTGTCCGTGGCCAGGTATTCGTAAAAATAGTTTTGAATTCGCTCTTCCGAAGTGGGTGCCGGAATACCGCAGTTTTCAGGTAGCCAAACCGCCAGGGGGCGGGTGTAAGGCTCTTCAATCACCACTGTCAGGTGGGCAAGCTGTTTGCGCAGCTGCCCCTCGTAGCTGCCTTTTTTAATCCGGTAGCTGTAACCATAGCGGGCACAGTTCCAGAGCACCATCCTCCAGGCTGCCTCAATAGTTCTTTCCCTTATGTAAGCCATGATCCGCCACCTCTCGCTTAAACTTACTGCTTAATCTTTTTTCTTCCAGCGGGTGCCGTGCGGAGTATCTTCTAAGACAATGCTCCTGGCTGCCAGCTCATCTCTAATCCGATCGGAAGTAGCCCAGTCCTTAGCCGCCCGGGCTTCGTCACGCTGAGTAATCAGGGCGCTGATTTCATCATCCAGCTCTTGCTTTTCGGAGATCTCGAGCACCTCATAAATATCATTAAAAACATGGTAAAACTGCAAAACTTCACTTATGAGTTCCTTATTAAAGGGATGATTTTCTTTTAAATAGATATTACAGCTGCGTGCCAGGTCGAAAATCACACCGAGGGCGTCTGCCGTGTTGAAATCATCATCCATCGCAGCCACAAAGCGTTCTTCTGCTTCTTTCAAATCGCTTTTAAGTTTTTCTTCGCCCCCACCCTGCTGTGAAGCAGCTTCTTCCAGTGCTGCCAGAAGATTATCGATCATCTCCTGCAGACGCTGCCGTCCGGCGCGGCTCTGGACTACCAGGTCAGCGCTGAAGTTAAGCGGACTGCGATAGT
>CAYGHB010000210.1:0-3594 GCA_964349375.1 uncultured Syntrophomonadaceae bacterium
ACGATCGCTTTCAGGAACTGGTTCTTGCTGGCGCCCATTGAAACCATTGCCACGTAAACGTAGCCGTAAGTAACAGCCATCAGGCCCAAATCTTTTTTGCGCATCTCTTTTCCGGCGGCGGCAAACTTGGCAATCGCTCCAATAGGAGTAGATTTTGAGGATTGCCCGCCTGTATTGGAGTAAACCTCGGTATCCAGCACCAGAAGGTTTACATCCTCGCCACTGGCGATCACGTGGTCTAACCCACCGTAACCGATGTCATAAGCCCACCCGTCGCCGCCGATAATCCAAACTGAGCGTTTGGTGAGCAGGCTTGATTTTTCAACGATTTCGTCCAGGATCGCTTTATTTTCTGGCTGCCTTTTCTCCAGCTCAAGCAGCTCCCTGACCTGGTCGGAAGCTTTCAGCGATGCTTCGCCATCATTTTTAACGGCAAGCCAATTTTGCAGCGCTTCCTTAAGTGGCGCAGAGATTTCAACACCAAGCGCTTCGTTAACCAGGTCGATTAAGCGGCTGCGCTGTTGCGTGATGCCCAGCGAATATCCGTAACCAAACTCGGCGTTATCTTCAAAAAGAGAGCTGGCCCAGGCCGGACCGCGGCCACGACTGTCAATGGTGTAAGGCACAGTCGGAGCATTACCGCCGTAGATTGAGGAACAGCCGGTTGCGTTGGCGATTACCATTCTCTGACCGAAAAGCTGAGTAATTACCTTGATGTAGGGCGTTTCACCACAGCCGGCGCAGGCGCCCGAGTACTCGAATAAAGGTCTGCGAAACTGGCTGCCGCGCACCGTGGTGGGAGAGATGTCAAGATCGAGTTCCGGCAGACTCTCTGCGAAGCGGAAAAGAACATCTTCCGTCTCTGAAACCTCAAAGTGTGATTTCATCTCAAGCGCTTTTTCCTTGGCGGGGCAAATATCAACACAGTTGCCGCAACCGGTGCAATCGAGCGGCGATACCTGGATCCTGTATTGCAGTTCCTTAATGTCTTTGCTGCTCCCGGTAATGGTTTCAAATCCCTCGGGGGCTCCGTCAAGATCTTCTTTACGCGCTATGTACGGCCTGGTTGCTGCGTGGGGGCAGATGAAAGAACACTGATTGCACTGGATGCAGTGCTCCGGCAGCCAGACCGGAACGTGGATGGCAATACCCCGCTTTTCATAGCGGGTGGTGGCTGTCGGCACTGTGCCATCGGGGTTAAAGGCGCTGACCGGTAGGTCGTCTCCTTTGAGAGCCGTCATCGGGTAGATTGTATCGCAAACGTACTTGGGTGCCTCTTCCGGAGTGTAGTAAGAGCCTTCTGTCGCAGTGGCCCAGCTTGCGGGATACGGTACTTCTTCCAGCGCTTCGACTCCTTTGTAAATGGCCGCGATGTTTTGCTCGACAATTTCAACGCCTTTCTTGCCGTACGACTTATCAATCATCTTTTCGATCTCTTTAAAGGCTATATCAGCATCTATTACTCCGGAGAGCTTAAAGAATGCTGCTTGCATGATCACGTTGATCCGGCCACCGAGACCGATTTCCCCGGCAATTTTAAAGGCGTC
This sequence comes from uncultured Syntrophomonadaceae bacterium, assembly GCA_964349375.1. GTDB lineage: Bacteria > Bacillota > Dethiobacteria > DTU022 > DTU022 > UBA993. Next base: position 1,548 of record CAYGHB010000210.1, read on the forward strand.
AAGGTTGTAGAACTTAAGTTTCCTGAGGGCGATGGTCTGCTTCATTTCTGCCGGAAGCTGTTCTTCCAGATCTTCTAAAGTCCACTCCGAGTTCAAAAGGAAGGTTCCGCCTTCCTTAATGCCTTCGAGAATGTCATAGCGGGTCACAAATGAAGGATTATGGCAGGCGACAAAATCAGCCTGGTCGATCAGGTAGGTTGATTTAATCTCTTCCGGGCCGAAACGCAGGTGCGATACGGTAATGCCTCCTGATTTTTTCGAATCGTAAACAAAGTAGCCCTGGGCATACTGGTCGGTATTGTTACCGATAATGATAATACTGTTCTTGTTTGCGCCAACCGTACCGTCGGCTCCCAGGCCAAAGAACTTAGCCCTGTAAGTCCCTTCGGGAGAAGTGTAGAGGCATTCCGGCACGGCCAGTGAAGTGTGGGTAACATCGTCGTTAATGCCGACGGTAAAATGGTTTTTCGGCTCTGAAGCATTTAAATTGTCAATTACCGCCTTGGCCATGCAGGGGTTGAATTCTTTCGAGCCAAGGCCGTAGCGGCCGCCGATAATCAGGGGCGTTTGCTTGACTTCCATCAGCGCTGTGCAGATATCCTGGTAAAGCGGCTCACCGATAGCGCCTGGTTCCTTGGTCCGGTCAAGGACGGCGATGCGCTTGCAGCTTTTCGGTAACAAAGCTAAAAAGTGGTCCCGTGAGAAGGGGCGGTACAAACGGACCTTAATCAGGCCCACTTTTTCGCCGAGCTTATTTAAGTAGTTAACAGTCTCTTCCACCGTTTCACAGGCTGAACCCATGCAGACAACCACCGCTTCGGCGTCCGGGGCTCCGCAGTAGTCGAACAGGTTATAACGGCGTCCAGTTAGTTCGAACACCTGGTCCATTACAGCTGAAACTTTTTCCGGTGTTTCAAGATAGTAGCGGTTTGCCGCTTCGCGGTTCTGGAAGTAAATATCAGGGTTTTGCGCCGTGCCGCGCTGGTGGGGATTCTCCGGATTTAAAGCTCGCTCCCGGAAAGCGCGAATCGCCTCCCAGTCGACCAGCTTTTTTATATCCTCGTAGTCAATTGTTTCGATCTTCTGTACTTCGTGCGAAGTGCGAAATCCGTCAAAGAAGTGCAGGAAAGGCACCCTGGTCTTAAGAGTGCTTAAATGAGCAACCAGGGCCAGGTCCATCACTTCCTGAACTGAAGCCGAAGCCAGTAAAGCAAAACCGGTTTGCCTGGCGGCCATTACATCGGAGTGATCGCCAAAAATGGAGAGAGCGTGGGTTGAAAGGGCTCTGGCTGAGACATGAAAAACTGATGGCAGCAGCTCTCCCGATATCTTGTACATATTGGGTATTTTGAGCAGTAAGCCCTGGGAAGCAGTAAAAGTGGTTGTCAGCGCTCCGTTTACCAGTGAGCCGTGCACAGCTCCGGCAGCGCCGGCTTCCGACTGCATGGTTGCCACGCGCAGAGTTTGGGCAAAAATATTTTTGCGGCCGTAGGCAGCCCATTCATCACAAACCTCCGCCATCGGCGATGATGGCGTGATTGGATAAATTGCCGCTACATCGCTCATGGCGTAGGCAATGTAAGAAGCAGCGGTATTTCCATCCATCGTTTCTGTTCTTTTTGTCAACAAAGGCACCTCCACGTGCAATTATTTTGAATACGGTTTATTTTACAAATATTACCGTTTTACATCCCGTTTTATCTTAACACTTAACCGCTTTAGTGACAACCGTTTCGCAGCGGCAATTCTGCCCGGCAATTCTGAGCCGGCAATTCTGCCATGGTCATGGAGGTTTGAGAAATCATAAAGTCCTGCCGTCTGGTTTACAGCGCCTAAAAATATTAACTTTAACAACTATCTTCTTTCCATCCCTGGAGAAATAACGGACGCTGAAATTTTCAATACTTGAAAAATGCGGGACCGTGTTATAATGAGCATATGAATAAGGAAGCCATTAAAATAAAACCCCGTCACATCCTGGTGGTAGAGGATGAAGAGGATATTGTTGGCCTGCTTACCTTCCACCTGGAAAAGGAAGGCTATCAGG
>CAYGHB010000211.1:0-3571 GCA_964349375.1 uncultured Syntrophomonadaceae bacterium
ACTGTTCCCTCTAAACCATACTTCTCCTGAAATGTAGGGATCAGCGGCTTACGGCCGTTACCCCAGATCCAGATCGAGTTGGCCGGATTTAAACCGCGGGCTTTTCGCTCGAGGTTGACGGGGTGGTCCACTAAAAGCTGATAGCTCTTTTCCATCATCTTCAGTACCGCCGTACCTTCAGGCCCGGCCGGCAGGTAATCACCGATTATTTTGTTGCTGATATCGTGGGGTGGGGTCAGCTGCCACTGTTCAGGAGCACCGTTCCAGACCATCAGATTGCGATACTGAAAGCCCGTATAGAAACGGATCAGGTCGCTGCTGAGTTCGCTGTCGAGTAGCTTTAGCAGTTGATCCGCCTCCGCGGTAGAAATCTCACCGGCGCAATAATCAACCATCATCTTCTTTGCATATGGTTCATCGCCCGACAAGGTAACTAAATTGCAGCGAAACGAGATATCGTCCGGACCAAGTTCGATGCCGAGACTGGCGGCCTCGAAGGGGGAGCGACCGGTGTAGTATTGCAAAGGATCGTAACCGAAAACTGAAAGGTTTGCTGTATCGCTGCCGGGCGGAAGGCTTTCTGGAATCGTCTGGATCAGACCCAGTTCTCCTTCCCTGGCCAGAAGATCAAATGATGGCGTATTAGCATACTGCAAAACCGTTTTGCCGCCCAGTTTATCCAGTGGGTAATCGGCCATTCCATCACCAACAATAACCAGGTATTTCAATTGCCAACCACACTCCTTTCCAGCGGGATAACACGAGCAAGGTGGATTTTTCTCGTGCCCTTAAAATATCCTTTCAGGCTCTTTTTGTCAAGCTAAGTAAGAATATCAGGCCATTTTTACTGAAACAATTGACAGAGGAAAATAAGTTCAATACTCAATCGTGCAGGTTTCATGGTTTTCATTTTATATTCTATCCATCTTCTTTGTATAGCATCATTCCCATATATTTTGTCCGCAAATAATATGCTGAGCAATACTATTACCTATTAATTAATCCTATACACCGTTCCGGTTGTATATAAAATTCATATTTTATCTTTAGCACAGAATAGTAAATAATAAAAAACAGATACATGCCTTTTAAATAAATACTTAAGGATGGTGGTAGTTTAAGTGAAACAATTTTTATCTACCCGTTGGGGTATCATTGCAGTTGGCGTCTTTATCGGTATTATTGCTTCACTGCTTCAGCTCTGGGGAAACCCACCCAACATGGGCATCTGTGTTGCCTGTTTCGAGCGCGACATTGCCGGAGCCCTTGGTTTACACCGGGCGGCAGTAGTGCAGTATATGCGCCCGGAAATTATCGGTTTTGTGCTCGGTTCCTTCGTCTCGGCCTACATATTTAAAGAATTCAGATCCAGGCTCGGCTCTGCGCCGATTGTTCGCTTTGCCCTTGGTGTCTTCGCCATGATCGGCGCCCTTGTTTTCCTCGGCTGTCCCTGGCGGGCGCTGCTGCGCCTGGCCGGTGGCGACGGCAACGCCATCCTGGGCTTGCTTGGTTTAACCGTAGGCATCTGGATCGGCACCCTCTTCCTTAGAAACGGTTACAACTTAGGGCGCAGTCACAAAGCCCATACCACGGCAGGTTGGGTCATGCCGCTGATTATGCTGGGCTTTCTGGTCATTATGCTCTTTAGCCCACCGATTGCCGGCGAGAACCAAAGCCGACTGCTTTTCTATAGCCTCGAGGGACCCGGCTCCATGTATGCACCGTTGGCTGTTTCGCTGGTACTCGGTCTGGCTATTGGCTTCCTGGCTCAAAAAAGCCGTTTTTGTACCATGGGCGCCATCCGCGACCTGATTCTCTTTAAACAGACTCACCTTTTCGGAGGCCTCGTTGCCCTGGCCGTTGCCGCTTTTTTAACTAACCTGGCTATTGGTCAGTTTAATCCCGGTTTCATTGGCCAGCCTGTTGCGCATAACATGCACTTCTGGAACTTTGCCGGCATGGGCTTAGCCGGACTGGCTTTTGCTTTAGCCGGTGGTTGCCCCGGGCGCCAGCTTTTCCTTTCCGGAGAAGGAGACGGCGATGCTTCAATCTTTGTCATCGGCATGATCGTTGGCGCCGGAGTGGCGCATAACTTTGGCCTGGCCAGTTCACCAGCCGGAGCAACAACAGCAGGTATTGCCGCGCTGGTTGTCGGATTTGCTGTTTGTATTTTCTTCGGATTGACAATGAAAGGCAATACTGCTTAAAGCAGATACAAGAGGAGGTAATCAATATGGCTGAAGTTGTTGATGCCAGAGGTCTGTCCTGTCCCCAACCCGTGATCATCACGGTCAATGCCATAAAGGCAGGCGATCAGAATCAACTAACGGTTTTGGTCGACACCGACACTGCCAAAGAGAATGTGAGCCGCGCGACCAATGCCCAGGGCTGGAAAGTACTTGACATTCAGCCTGATGGTAGAGGATACCAGATAAAAATCGCGAAGTAACAAGATGTTAGAAGATTTTTTAAGCCCGTCTATTCAGGTAACGGCGCATTCAGGATTGTGGTCGCAAGGGAGGATTTAGAGTTGCTGAACAAAGAGATTGACAGCCGGGGCCTGCCCTGCCCCCAGCCGGTCCTCAATACCAAGAAGGCCCTGGAAGAGCTGGCCGGTCAGGGTCAATCCGCTTTCGTCTTAACCGTATTGGTTGACAACTTAGTGGCGAAAGAAAACGTTACCCGCTTCGCCAAGACTAACAGTTACCAGGCAGAAACTGAAATAAAAGATGATCTGTTTATAGTCATTATCAAACCGGGCGAGGGCAAGAAAAACGGTAACCATACCAGTGCCGAGATAGACGCTGTTAGTTACCGCAGTTGCGAATCTCCGGCAGGTAAAAGTGTTTACCTCTTTAAATCCAAAACCTTAGGCGAAGGCAGTGAAGAGCTCGGCTCAATCCTGATGCGCGGTTTCATTTTTACGATCAAGGAAACCAAGCCGCTGCCGGCAAAAATGCTCTTCATGAATGGAGCTGTTTATCTGACCACTGAAGGCAGCCCGGTCCTGGATGAACTGCAGGAACTTGAAAACCGGGGAGTTGAGATCTACTCCTGTGGCACCTGCCTTGACTATTTTCAGCTCAAAGACAAACTTCAGGTCGGCAATATTACCAACATGTACGACACTGTGGAAAGTGTCGCCGGGGCAGCTAAGTGCATTACCATTTAAGAAAAACCGTTAATTGTTAAGATATTCTGGCAACTAAAGCTTAATAAATTTGAAGGGAAAGGCGCCAACCAACGCTGGCCTTTCCCTTTTGCCTTATTAAACCCTGCTGAACAAACACTGTCAGTACAGCAAAAAGTAAAAGGATACACTGCCAGGGATGGCGAATTAATTAAGCCTACCTTATTCCAGCAGGGGGCAGGATTAATGCGCTACCAGAGCACCAGGGGTTATCAGGATAGAGCTTCGGCAGCTGAAGCAATCATCGAAGGAATCGCCCCCGATGGCGGACTTTACGTGCCGGCAGAATCATTTTCGCCTTTTGAGCTTGATCAACTACCGGCCACCGATTACCGGGAGCTCGCCAAAACCATCTTCACCCCTTTTTTAACCGGTTTTGAA